>CAYYCF010000426.1:0-2122 GCA_964470235.1 uncultured Anaerolineales bacterium
GACGTGGATGGCAACTGCTTCGTGGATTACGTGTTGTCGTGGGGGCCGCTGATCCTTGGGCACGCCCACCCGCGCGTGGTGCGGGCGATAGCTGAGACCGCCGCGCGCGGCACGAGCTACGGCGCGCCCAGCCCGCTTGAACTCGAACTGGCAAAATTGATTCAACAGTTCATGCCGAACATTGAGATGTTGCGCTTCGTCAACTCCGGCACCGAAGCCACGATGAGCGCGCTCCGATTGGCGCGCGCCTTCACCGCTCGAAACAAGATCGTGAAGTTTGAGGGATGCTATCACGGCCACGCCGACATGCTGTTGGTGCAAGCCGGATCGGGCGTGGCGACTCTGGGCTTGCCCGATTCTCCTGGGGTGCCGCCAGCCACCGTCGCCGATACGCTCGTCGCGCCGTTCAATGATTTCTCAACTGTGCAACAACTCTTTGAAAAATATCCGAAAGAGATCGCGGCAGTGATCATCGAGCCCGTGGTGGGCAACATGGGGGTTGTGCCGCCGCTCGATGGATTCTTGAAAGGGTTGCGCGAGATCACTACAGCGCACAACACACTGCTCATCTTTGATGAAGTGATGACCGGCTTTCGCGTTCATCTCGGCGGCGCACAGACTTTATATGGAATCAAACCCGATCTCACCACGCTGGGTAAAGTGATCGGTGGCGGTTTGCCCGTCGGCGCGTATGGCGGCAAGCGCGAGATCATGCAGATGGTCGCGCCCGCCGGGCCGATGTATCAGGCTGGGACACTGTCGGGCAATCCGCTGGCGATGACCGCCGGGATCGAAACACTGAAGGAGTTGCAGAAGCCCGGAGTCTGGAATTCAATTGAAAGCAATGCGGCGAAGCTTGTTGCGGGCTTGAGCGCGGCGGCGGAAGAAGCGCGCGTGCCGACCGTGACCAACCGAGTCGGCACGATGTTCACCACCTTTTTCACCGACCATCCGATCATCCATTGGGCTTCGGCCAAAACCGCCGACACGAAAAGGTTCGGCGCATTCTTTCGCGCCATGCTGGAGGGCGGCGTGTATCTTGCGCCGTCGCAGTTCGAGGCCGGGTTCATGTCGATCAGGCATGACGAAATGGTGATTGCGGCTACGCTGGATGCGGCGGCGGAGGCCTTCCGAACATGGTAGTCAAAGAGAAAACAGCATCCACGGCGCTGTCGCGCTATCGCCTGGGGACTGCCCTGGTCTGGTTGGGGGTGCTGACCTGGGCGCCATTTATGCTTTTACGGATGGCCGGAGAGAAACCGTCGCTGTTGTGGTTTTTGCCTTTTCATCTGGCGGGTGTCATCGGCGGGGCGCGCCTGCGCTTGGCTGCCCGCAGGGAGATGGGTGTTGACCCGCCCAAAAAGAATTTTCTTTCCAGAGCGGGACATGCCATGAGCTTTCTCGGAATTCTGGTTTGGGCGCCTTATTTCTATCTGAAGGTGATCGCGCAACAGCCGGTGAATGTGTCTCAATTCCTGCCGTATCATCTGACCGGCATTCTGGGTGGGGCCGCGCTGATGATGCTGGGGTATCTAAGAAATCGAACTAAGAGATGATACGTGTGGAGGTTTTTGCCCACGCGCTGGCGCGACGCTCGCCCTTTTGCGCTGAGGGTGGCGGCCTTTCTTGGGTTAGGCACAATGTTGATTTCCACCGGCGCCCGGTACGAGTGAAGTAAAACAGCCGCGCGTCGCCTGCGCGCAGTTCTCGCAGCTTGGCATGGCCGCTCATCGGCCGCGAATGTGGCAGGCCGAGCATCAGCCCGAACTCACAGATGGCTTAGCGTTCCCCTTTGAGTCCTCAACTTCCGATACGCTTCGAAGAATTCATTGTCGGTGCAAACGAATGACAAGTTCACGACTTCCTGCAAAAGTCGGAAGACTCGCTTATTGCACGTTAGCTTCGGCGGGCGGTCAGCAGCGTGGCGGCAATGACCACCACCGCCACCAAGACGCCGACCGGTGATGTACTGACTTTGCTGCGCGAACTCGACCCGCAGGGGATTTTTTGAAGGGAGCAGTGTGAGCAGTAGATTTCGTAACTCTGAGCCACAGAGTCCTGTCAACGAATGTCCAACGAATGAACGAATGGCGCTGCGCTCGTGGCCAATTCGTTTATTCGG
>CAYYCF010000427.1:0-2095 GCA_964470235.1 uncultured Anaerolineales bacterium
CTCGATCTCACTCATCGCCCGCGCGGAAGAGACAACGCGAAAGCGGTTGGCGGACTTCGAAGCGCGCGCCAAGAGCACGCCGTGGCCGACCTCGCGCCGCGACGACCCGCGCAGCGGTGTGGCGGTGGACGTGCTGACCAAGATCCTGCAAAACCAGTTCACGACCGTCGACCGCGCGGCCGTGCGGACGATTGTAGCGAAGGGCCTCAAGCGCGGCATGAACCCCCGCGTTCTGCGCGTGGCCTGCGCGTTAGCGGGGAGTCAAACTCCGGCCAAGGCCCTGGACAACGCTGAGTCGCTTGACGGCGATACGGTTGCCCGCATTCTGGTGGACATCTCAACATTTCTTGGCCGGGCACGGGGCTTGATGGGCCGAACCGGGAACAATCCTTTGGTGAAGACTATTCTCAGGACACTGATCCGAGAATTTGAGTCGTTGGCAGGGTCGCAACGGGATAATCGGTAGGTATTTTCGGCAGAGGCGCTTTCGGATGGGCAGACCCGCGCACTCACAGCACTCCGTTCCGGCCACGCCACCTACAACAGATTCTGACACTGCCGGCCGGACAAGTGCGCACCGAGTGGAAATCCCGCACTGCACTATCGTGCGAGCGCCGGGACTGTTGAACATGATGTACCGGGGTCTGGAGATCTGTGAAAAACTTCAGGTGACGCCGCCAACGATTCAAACGTGGATCAAGCATAGCATGCCATGTCAGCAAGACAAACGCGGCCACCTATGGATCATCGGATCCGAATTGGCAGACTGGGTTGAGGTCATGCGAAAGCCAAAAGCCAAACGGCCAATGCCGGATAATCAGGCGTGCTGTTTAACCTGCAGGGAACGGGTGGATTGGGTCGATATCGTTGTTGAACAAGGCGTCGGCAAGCAGGTCCGCCGCCGCGGAGTCTGCCCGCATTGCGGGCACGAAATCTTCCGCGCTTCATCGATTCAGCAACATGGGGTGACTGGGAGTAATCATGATCAATCGTGAAAACTATCTGCTGACGCGCGAGTTTCTACGCCACGTGCAGCATGATCTTCAGGCCAGTGAGCGATCAATCCATCGCTACGAGAATAACGTCAATCACGCTCTGAAGTGGCTCGATGACAAATCGCTCCAGGGTGCTCCTGCCATGCGGTCAACCTTCCCCGATTATCTTGCTTCGCTGTGCGCCAACGGAAATGGTTCGGGCATCACTTTCGCCACCGCCAAGAAAATTGTCCAGACGGCCAGACGGCTCTTCATTTGGGGCAAAATGGCGCATGCCGAAAACTTCCGCAAGGTGACGCCGCTGTGGATTGAGCAATTGCGCCCCCCGCGAAAGGAATACATGAAACAGCGGCCGGTCGGGAGCAGCACGAATTTGTCACGCTGGATGAAGCGCTCACGATTGCGAGCCTGCCTGCGGATGAGAGGGATCTGGCGCTTATCCGTGATATCGCTATGGCCTGTTTGCTGTTCGTTTCGGGAATGCGAGTAGGCGCAGCGAGTTCTCTGCCAATTCAAGCGTTGCTGCTTGCAGAACGTGAGGTTCACCAATGGGCCAGCCTCGGCGTCAGAACAAAAAACCACAAAAGTGCAATAACGTATTTGCTCGAAATCCCTGAATTACTGGCGACCATTGAGCGCTGGGACCGCATCGTCCGACCTCAGCTTCCGCTGACTGCGGCGTGGTACGCGCCTATTGTGAACCGCTGGGGCGAGCAGACGCTCTCTGCGATTGCGCCAGGCAAGAATCGAACCGTAGCCACCAACAAACGTTTGAAAGCGTTGTTCGTGAGGGCCGGGCGGAAACCCAAATCAGCGCACAAGTTCCGGCACGGTCATGCAGTTTACGGCCGGCAACATGCCCCTACCATAAACGATTACAAGGCCGTCAGCCAGAATCTCATGCACAGCGACATCAGCATCACTGACGGGATTTACGCGCCACGGCCCGAAAGTGAAATGAAGCGCCGGATTAGCGGGATCGGGCATCAGGACGACGAGCCGGCAACAATCCGGAGCATTGTTAAGGACGAATTGGATCAAGCCTTTGATCGCTTCGCAAAACTGATTGCCAAGTAGTCCGCCTTCGGATGATCATCCTG
>CAYYCF010000428.1:0-2093 GCA_964470235.1 uncultured Anaerolineales bacterium
CACCACCTCGGTGGAATCGTCGGAGCGGTTATCGAAACGATTCAGCGCCGAACCGCTGCGGAAACTGGCGTTAGTGCTGTTGCTGCGCGACCGGTGGTTCACCGCCAACAACGTGCAAGAAGATGGCCGCGCCGTGCCGGACTTGCAGCCGTTTTACAAGTCGCTGGACTCGCTCAACCCCTCCGACATGCGCCCGATGGCCAAAGAAATGGGGCTGACTCTCAACCCGACGGGCGAAGAAAACTTGTCGCGGTTGTGCGAAATTCTATTCTTGCCGCGCTCGTGCGCCCCCAACCTGCACGCCGTGCTGGAAGGCGGCATCAAACATCGTGTGCTCAACGCCAAGAAGCACGACGAGGAGTCGGAGATCATCCGCGGCGCGGGCATGTTGGGCGGCGTGACCATTGCCACCAACATGGCCGGGCGCGGCGTGGACATCAAACTCGGCGGCGACTTCGACGAAAAAGTATTGGCCGGTGTCAACCGCGCGTTGAAACGCGCCGGTCTGGCCAATGCTTTTGACTTGTCCCACGAAGAGCGATTGGCCGCGCTCGACAAATTGAGCCCCGATCAATACGGCATTTACGCCGACGACGTGGCCGCCTTCCGCAAACACATGGCCGACGAAGAGCAAGTGCGGGCCATCGGCGGGCTGCACGTCATCGGCTCGGAACGGCACGACGCGCGGCGTATTGACAACCAACTGCGGGGGCGCGCGGCGCGGCAGGGCGACCCAGGCTCCAGCCGCTTTTATCTCTCGCTCGAAGATGAACTGATGCGGCGGTTCGGCGGCGCGAACGTGTCGAACTTAATGCAGACCCTGAAGATTGACGACGCCCTGCCCATTGAACACGGCATCGTCAGCAAGACCATCGAGCAATCCCAGCAGAGAGTCGAAGGCTCCAACTTCGACATCCGCAAGCATTTGCTGGAATACGACGACGTGTTGAATCAACAGCGCACTAAAATCTATCAGCAGCGCCAGCGCATCTTCACCCGCGAAGACCTGACCGAAGACATTGACGAAATGCTGGTGGCCGAAGTGACCCGCCGCGTCGAAATGGAAGCCGGGCACGAGGAGGGCTGGTGGAAACTGCTGGCCTGGCTGGACGAAGTTCAACCGACTCTACAGCGCGCCGACGGCACGCTGTATTTCCCGTTCAGCATCGAATTGATCCTCAATCAATTCACGGCCATGGCCGAACCCGAAGCGGCGAAGGCCAAACTGCTGGACGTGGCGAAAGGCGCGGCCGATTCGGCGCGCGATCAATTGCTGGCGCAAATTGAGACTCAACTGGAATCACTGCCGGCTCGCGCCGAGGAGCGCGCCGCCGCCAAACGCGAAGCCGCCGATACCGCTTTCGAAACTGCCGAAGAGCAGGCGCGCGAAGCGGATAAGGAACTGGAATTGCGAAACGTGGCGAAGTTCATGTTCGACGTCGCCGAAATGCAGTTGACGCTCCGCAAGGATTTCTTTCTCAACCAGACGCAGAAGACGCTCAAGAAAGCGATCGGCGAGGAGATTGACGCCGCGGTGAGTATGGATGCTGCGCTCCGTTTCTTGAAATGGGTAGTTTCACGCACCGGGCTGGAACTGCAAGTGACGATTCCGGCCTGGACTGATTTCAGTTGGGACGGGTTTGGCGACACGGTTCGCGACTCGGTGGCGTCGGCCTACGATGCCCGCACCGACAAGCACCTGGCCGAAATTGCGCGCCTGATTGACGACCGTTTGCGCGCTCCCGACGATGTGTCGCACGACGCCTTGGGCCGTTTGATCCTCGATATGGCCTTCGGGCAATCCGTGGTGTTCAACAAAAAGACGCACCGCAAAGAGGCGCGGCTCAATCAACGCTTTCCATACGTTTATTACGCCGCCAGCTTGGTCGCGAATCACCGGCAGCAAGACATGCTCGAAGAGGCCTTGGCGCATTTGCGCCGCGCACAGGAAGTTCAACAATCGTTTTGGGGCGATTCGGAGTTGAACCGGCTGGGCCCGGTGAGCGCCGCCGAACTTGACTCCGACACCCAAGAGGGACTCCGACGCGCCCTCGGCGTGGAAGGCTGCGCCGAAATTGCGTCCAAACCGTTTG
>CAYYCF010000429.1:0-2086 GCA_964470235.1 uncultured Anaerolineales bacterium
GCGCAAATTTGTTGTTCGAAGACCAGCCGCCCATCATGATCGCAATCGTGCCGAGGCCGCTCACGGCCACCACGTACAGCACGCCGACGTTCAGGTTTGCCCCCACCATGGTAGACGCGAACGGCACCACCGCCCACACCGTCACCACCGACACGACGATGATCATCGGCGCCAGGTTGTACACCACCTTATCCGCGCCAGTGGGCGTGATGTCTTCCTTCGTCAGCAGTTTGAACACGTCGGCAAACGACTGGAACAAGCCGTAGGGCCCCACGCGGTTCGGGCCCAGCCGATCCTGAAAACGCCCGGCGATCTTGCGTTCCAGCCAGATCGTGAAGATCGGCAACAGCAGAGAAAATGTCGCCAGCGTAAGTATCGCCGCCAGCACTTGAATGACGGCCACCACCGGGTGGATGATGTTGAGCTGCTTTTCGAGAAACCAACCCAAAAAATCGTAGAGAAAAATAAAGATGTTGCCCGCGTCAAACTTTGGCATCTGTTACTCCTAAACGCACAATACCCAATACTGAATGTCGAGTATTGGGTATTGTGCATTGTGTATTGCTAGACCCACTGCAACGCGCCTTTGCGCCACGCGTATACCAGCCCGCCGGCCAGAAGCACAATGAATAGAACGCCCTCCAGGGCCATGAAGAATGGCATCACTTTGAAAGCCACCGCCCACGGAAAGAGGAAAACGGTTTCAACGTCGAACACCACGAACACCAGCGCGAAGATGTAATACTGCACTTTGAACTGCACCCACGTGTCGCCGACGGTTTCAATCCCGCATTCGTAGGTCTCGTACTTCATCGAGTTTGGTTTTTTGGGGCCAAGGAAGAACGAGAGAATCAGAGGCACGGCCGGAAACACCAGGCCAATCAACAAGAAGATTCCAATGAATATCCAGTCAGTCTGCATGTCCTGTCCTCGAAGCACAACGACCAGTCGAAAAAAATTCCGCAGGAAGTAACTTTGGCAAGGTTTGTGCCAAACGTCGCAATAGTAGCATAGGATTACGAAAGTTGTCAATGAAAAATCGCTGAAACGCCGAATGCGCTGAACCCGCTGAAAAATTCTCGTTCACGTTCTCGGCGCCATCAGCGCCATCGGCGACCTAGCGATTGGTATAATGCCCCCGTGACTTTCAACATCACTGCCGATGAATGGGATGCGTTCGTCACCTCACATCCCGACGGCCACATTCTGCAAACGCCCGCCTGGGCAGATCTCAAGTGCGCGTTTGGCTGGTCTGCCGCGCGCGTTGGAATTAGAGAACGCGATGACGAGCGTAGGAGCGGTCTTCAACCGCGACTCATCGCCGGGGCGCAAATCCTCTTCCGCCCCCTCCCGCTCGGACTCGCCACCATTGCCTATATCCCCAAGGGCCCGTTTGTGGATTGGAACAACGCGCCGCTCGTGAAATTTCTGTTTGACGCCCTCGACCACGCCTGCCAATCGGCCAACGCCATCTTCCTCAAAATCGAACCGACAACTTCAAACTTCAAACCTCAAACTTCAAACTTCAAATCCAGCCCCCGCAGCATCCAGCCTCGCCGTACGCTCGTCGTAGATCTGCGCCCGGCCGAAGACTCGATCCTCGCCGCGATGAAACAGAAAACGCGCTACAACATCCGGCTCGCCGAGAAGAAGGGCGTGACCGTCGCGCCATCCGACGATCTTGACACCTTCATTCAACTTATGGCCGTGACGGCGCAGCGAGACCGCTTCGGCGTGCACTCCGGCTCATACTATCGCAAGGCCTACCAACTCTTCCACCCCTCCGGTCGCGCCCAACTTTTCATCGCCTCATGCGACAGCCGGCCGCTGGCGGGGCTCATGCTCTTCACACTCGGTCAGCGCGCGTGGTACTTTTACGGCGGCTCGTCCGATGCCGAACGCAACCGCATGCCGACCTATCTTCTGCAATGGGAGGCGATGCGCTGGGCCAAAGCGCGCGGCTGCGCGGAATACGATCTCTGGGGCGTGCCGGACGAGGAGGAAGCAGCGCTCGAATCGAATTTCGAAACGCGCTCCGACGGCCTGTGGGGCGTCTACCGTTTCAAGCGTGGTTTCGGCGGAGAAT
>CAYYCF010000430.1:0-2075 GCA_964470235.1 uncultured Anaerolineales bacterium
CGGCGGAACGTTAGGCGGCGCGTCAGAACCGAAGGGGTTCTGGCTCGGGAGGAAAAACATGTTGACCCACTACATTCGAGCTGCCATGCGTCGAGCAAGTTATGAGATTTTGCCAGATGATAATACCTACTACGGAGAAATTCCCGGATTCGATGGCGTTTATGCTAATGCCAATACCCTTATTTGAAAAAACTGGGCTTTCAGGGCCCTTATTCTGGCGGCAAGCATCAGTTCTCCGCCATGCCGTCGTGTTCGGAAGCCCACAATTCACAAGGAGATGAACAAAATGACAATTGCGAATATCACGATCCCACTTGACACTCAGACCGCGCGGATCTACACGAGCGCACCCGCCGAGGACAAGAAGAAACTGCGCCTGCTCTTGAGTTTGTGGTTGCGGGAATTTGCTATGACCTCAACACCACTCCAAGTAGTAATGGACGAGATTAGCGAGAAGGCTCAAGCGCGTGGCTTAACGCCTGAAATATTGCAGTCGCTACTCAATGCCAGCTGACTTGCGCCTCGTCTTCGACACCAGTGCAATCGTCAGCGCGGTGCTGCTAAAGCAATCGGTAGTGCGTCAAGCGTTCGACAAAGCCGTTGAACAAGGAAAGATGCTGGTCTCGCAGGCAACGGTAGAAGAAGTCAACGAGGTCTTGCGGCGGAAGGGTTTTGACAAATACGTACTCGAAGAAGAGCGGATCGAATTCGTCACTGCTTTGGTGCGAGAGGCAATTCTGGTTGAAGTTACCGAGAAGGTAAGCGAGTGCCGCGACCCGAAAGACGACAAGTTCTTGGAGTTGGCGGTTAGCGGCAAAGCGGCATGTATCGTCAGCGGTGACGATGATTTGCTATCGCTCCATCCATTTCGGGGGATACCTATCGTAACGCCTCGCCAGTTCTTGGATGACGCGTGGAAAAAACCGACGGGCGGGACGCAGAAATGAAAACGCACGAGCGGAAAACACACGCACGCCGACAACGGCGGGGCGGCTCGCGATTGGAAGGTGCTTTCATTTCGTCCGCCGTTGCGGTGTGCTCCAGCGATCATGGTCAAGGCTGACATTACGCTGCGGCTGCCGAACCCCTATCAGAGTGATATCGGGAGGGAACTTCTGGTTAGAGTGTTGCGGCAGGCCCGAGTTGATCGCGATGAATGGGAAAGGCTCTGAGCAAGGCAGCCAAGTGACGAAGGGGCCTGCCGAACCCTCATGCGCCAGAAATCTGTCTCCGTCTTAATCCCGACCCTCAACTGCGCCAGGCCGCTCGAAGCCTGCCTCTCCTCGGTTGCCGCGCAGAACTATCCGCCGGAGTTGGTCGAGATCATCATTGCCGATGGGGGGGTCAACGGATGGCACGCTGGGAGTTGCCCACCGCTTCATTGATTGATAGTATCTGCCGCAAGCCACTCAAGACCGGCGAGCTTGGGAAGCGATGGTGGGGCGCTTGATGGATTTCAAGAAGAAGCAGCCAGTCGCCGCCGGCCTAGAATGAAAACGACGAACTACTTCAGAGCCAGCGTCATGGCTCGCCGCCCAGACATCAAGGCGGAATGGGTTGAATATGTGCTGAACAATCCTATTCGCACCGTAGTTCAAGCCAATGGACGTATCCGTCGCTGGGCGCTCATTTCAGAAGTCGGGAAATACTTGCGGGTCGTCACCGAATCCGATGGTGAGACAGTGCATAATGCCTTTTTCGACCGTCGCTTCAAACCTTGAGGGAGATACGACCATGGTATTTGAATACTATCCAGACAGCGATATGCTCTATATAAGACTCGTTGACGGCATAAGCGTAGAATCCGAAGAAGTCGCGCCAGGGGTTGTGGTGGATTTTGATGACAGTAACCGGATTGTTGGTGTTGAGGTTGAAGACGCCAGCAAGTTCATTGACCTGTCGAGGTTGGAGTTGAGAGCTTTGCCCCTTGTCGATCTGATTCTCCGTGAGAGATTTCCGGCTGCGGCATGACACAAAAATGCGCGCAATGCCTCTCCGATCCGCTTCCGTCCTCATTCCCACCCTCAACTGCGCCAAGCCGCTCGAGCACTGCCTGGCCTCCATCGCCGCGCAGA
>CAYYCF010000431.1:0-2069 GCA_964470235.1 uncultured Anaerolineales bacterium
AAAGGCGCGGCGCGGGCGGTCAACCTGACGGAGATCGAGACCCTCTGCCAGTCGCTGGAAAGTGTCTTTGCCGCCATGAAGCGCCGGGAGATCGCCTCATCCCGCGAACTGCTGGATCTGCTTAACCAGGCCGTGGACGGCCTCGGCCGGCTCCTGGCCGCCGCAGAGACTGAACGAACGGCGGCTGAAAAACGCGGACTGGCGACCCTCACCCGGCAGCTTGAGCGCATCGCGAAGGAGGCCGTGATCGCCCTTGAACCGGCAGCGCCTCAAGAAAAAGGGGCGCCCACCGCGCCCGCTCCGGAAGCGCCGCCGCCAGTCCCATCGGCGGACAGGCCCGCAGTTGAGGAGAAGCCTTTGCTCACCGAGACGATCAGGATCTCGGCCGCCCGGCTCGACTCGCTCTTGCTGCAAGCGGAGGAATTGGTCTCCGCCAAACTGGCGGCCGGACAGCGCGCCGCCGAACTGCGCCAGGTCGGCGCCATGCTGCCTGCCTGGGGCAGGGAATGGACGAAACTCCGGCCCGTCGTGCGCGCGCTGGCGCAGTCCGTAGAAACAACCGGCGGGCCGAACGGCCGCGCAAAACCCGACTCGCAGACGGCGAGTCTCCTCGAGTTCGTGGAGTGGAATGAGACCCTGGTCGCCTCACTTGAGCAGGGGCTGACGGCGGCGGCCCGCGCGGCTGAACGCGATCATCGCGCGCTGGGCGGGATGGTGGACAACCTGCTGCAGGACATGAAGCAGGCGTTGATGATGCCCTTCGCGTCGCTGTTGGAGATCTTTCCCCGGCTGGCGCGTGAACTCGCGCGGGATCGGGGCAAAGAAGTCGAACTGGTGATCCGGGGCGCAGAGATCGAAGTCGACCGGCGGATACTGCAGGAGATCAAAGACCCCCTCGTTCATCTGGTCAGAAACTGCATTGATCACGGCATTGAGAAGCCGGAGGAACGCGCGCGAAAGAACAAATCGCCGCGGGGCACGGTGACGATTGCCATCGCGCACAAGAACGGCAGCAAGGTGGAGGTTCTGGTCTCGGACGACGGCGCCGGGGTTGACACCGCACAGGTGCGGGCCGCCGCGGCGCGGCTGAGCCTGGTTTCTCCAGAAGCCGCAGAGACGATGAGCGAGCAGGAGGCGCTGGCGCTCATCTTTCAATCGGGCCTCTCCACCAGCCCGCTCATCACCGACCTCTCGGGCCGGGGCCTGGGCCTGGCCATCGTGCAGGAGAAAGTGGAAAAACTGGGCGGCGCCATCTCGCTCGAAACCCGGCCGGATGCCGGGACGACGTTCCGCCTCCTTTTGCCGCTGACGATGGTGACCTTCCGCGGACTGCTGGTGGGGGTGGATGATCGCCATTTTGTCCTTCCCACGACCCACGTGGAGCGAGTGGCGCGAGTCAGCCAGGAAGAGATCCAGACCGTGGAAAACCGGGAGACCGTCCGGCTGGCCGGGCAGGCGGCCTCGCTCGTCCGGCTCGGCGAGGCGTTAGAACTTCCGGTTCGCAGCCGTCCCTCTGCGGCGCCTGACGTCGCAACTACGAACAAAGTCCCGGTGGTTGTGCTGGGTTCGGGGGAGAAGCGCATTGCGTTTCGGGTGGACGAGATTCTGGGCGAACAGGAAGTGCTGGTGAAGAGGCTCGGCCCGCAATTGGCGCGCGTGCGGAACATCGCCGGGGCGACCGTGCTGGGCACGGGGCAGGTCGTGCCTATCCTCAACGTTCCAGATTTGATGAAATCGGCCGTCAAAGCCGCGGCCGCTCCGGCGCGCGCCCCCGTCGCCGCCGGGCGCGCGCCGGCAAAACAGAAATCTATCTTGGTCGTCGAAGATTCGATTACGGCCCGGGCGCTGTTGAAGAACATCCTGGAAGCGGCCGGCTATCACGTCAAAACGGCCGTGGACGGCGTGGACGCCTTCACGACGCTGCGGACGGAGGCGTTCGACCTGGTCGTCTCGGACGTGGACATGCCGCGCATGAACGGGCTTGACCTGACGGCGAAGATCCGGGGCGACAAGAAACTGGCGGAACTGCCGGTGGTGCTGGTGACGGCGCTTGAATCGCGTGAAGACCG
>CAYYCF010000432.1:0-2067 GCA_964470235.1 uncultured Anaerolineales bacterium
AAGCCGGTGGTGTCCGTTTGCGCCGTGCGCACGGGCGCGGGCAAGAGCCAAACGTCGCGGCACGTCACCAGTATCCTGCGCGGGCTGGGCTACTCGGTGGCCGCCATTCGCCACCCCATGCCCTACGGCAACCTCATCGCGCAAAACGTCCAGCGCTTCGGCGAATACGACGATCTGGAAGAATACAACTGCACCATTGAAGAGCGCGAAGAATACGAGCCGCACATCGCGCGCGGCGTGGTGGTGTTCGCCGGAGTGGATTACGAAAAGATTGTGCGCGAGGCGGAGAAGGAAGCGGACATCATTCTGTGGGACGGCGGCAACAACGACCTGCCGTTTTACGCCACCGACTACCACATCGTCGTCGCCGACCCGCACCGCCCAGGCCACGAACAAGGCTACCACCCAGGCGAAGCCAACGTGCGATTCGCGGACGTGTTAGTGATCAACAAAGTGGATACCGCCGATCCGAACGCCGTCATCGCCGTGCGCGAGTCGCTTCGCGCCCTCAACCCAGAGGCGGCCATTGTCGAAGCCGCCTCGCCCATTTTTGTTGACGACCCCGAGGCCATTCGCGGAAAGAAAGTGCTAATTGTCGAAGACGGCCCGACGCTGACGCACGGCGAGATGGCCTACGGCGCGGGCGTGGTGGCCGCCAAACGGTTCGGCGCGGCGGAGATCATTGACCCGCGCCCGTACGCGGTGGGCAGTATCGTGGACACCTACAAGAAATATCCGACGACGGGCGCGGTGCTTCCGGCTATGGGCTACGGCGAGAAACAGACCGACGAACTGCGGCAGACGATCAACAACACTCCTGCCGACATGGTCATCGTGGCCACGCCCATTGATCTCACCCGGCTGATCAAAATAGACAAGCCCTCGCAACGCGTGCGCTACGAACTGCAAGAGATCGGCCAGCCAACGCTGACGGAATTGTTGACGGCGAAGTTTGGGAAGAAGAAATAGATATGGGAGTTCGGGGCATTGTACGGCTCAATCACGTCGGGAAGAAGCACAAAGGGACGGTGGTGGTGGAAGTTAAGAGAACGGTCTTATTCCTCTAACGAACAAGGGGCGTATAATTCTCGATATGAGCACCGACGAAATTGCCGCTAGACTCAAAACTTTTGCCAAAGCGCACGCCGAAATTGTGGCCGTGTATTTATACGGGTCTTACGCTAACGGCACAGCGCGCGAACCGAGCGATATTGATGTTGCGGTTCTGCTCACGCCGTCCGTGCCCGATGCATTAGAGGCAGAGTTGAGACTAAACACCGCACTTTGCGCCCTGCCTGGCCTTGAAAAAGCAGAAGTCGCCGCGCTCAATCGTGTGTCACTTAGATTGACGGGCGAAGTATTGCAAACTGGGGTGCGTGTGTATTGTGCCGACGATGAGGCTCGAGCCACGTTTGAGTTTGACGCCATGCGCCAATGGTGGGACTGGCGACCCTGGCACGAAGCCTATAACCGCGAATACTTTGCCCGCGTGAAGGAGAGCTTCAGCAATGAGCAACGCCGAGCGTATCAAAGAGCACGTCAAACACTTGCGCTTGCGGATTGAGCGATTACGAGCGTTACAAAACGTGACGCTGGCCGAATACACCGCCAATTTTGACAAGCGCGATCTGATTGAACACAACTTTCGCATCGCGGCCGAGAGTTGCTCTGATATGGCCCTGCTACTTACTGCAAGGTTGGGATTGCCCGAACCCGCGCATCGCCGGGATGTTTTTGAAGCATTGGTAAAGGCCAATCAATTGGAAGCCGATCTTGCAAAGAAGCTGGCCGATGCAACAAGCCTTCGGAATCGCCTGGTTCATCAATATCTCACCATTGAACCCGACAGGATGTTGGAGCACCTTCAACACGACCTGGAATATTTCGAGCAGTTTGCCGCCGTCGCTATTGGCTGGGCGGATAAATTGGGCGAAAAACCTGCCGCGACAGAAGAATGACTTTCCTCCGCCGCGCCATCCTCTTCATGCCCGGCGATGACCGCCGCAAGATCGAAAAGGGCATCGCCTCTGCGCCCGACTCGATCTTGATGGACCTCGAAGACGCCGT
>CAYYCF010000433.1:0-2058 GCA_964470235.1 uncultured Anaerolineales bacterium
TTCAATGTCGGCGATGTCCGTGCTGTAGCCAAGTTTCACCATCGCCATAGCAATCGGCATACGACTGATGAAGCGTTTGTATTCTTCGTCGGTAAAGCCTTTTTCGGATTTGCCGATGTGACCCATCGCCAGATCGCGGTCCTTCAAATCCTTAATCTGCGAGAAGAAGGCGTTGTTGCACGACGACTGAATGCCGGGCGGCAAGTCGTGAAGCGTTTGCACGATGGGGTGCAGGAACACTTTGTATTTGCGCCCGTCACGCCACATCTCTTGCCAACGCTCGGTGCTGGTCGGCTTGTCGGAGGCGCTGTCACTGGTCGCCCCACCGCCCACGCCGGATAAAATTTTGCTCGCTTCTTCAAAGTAGATATCTAACGGGCGATTGGCGCTGCCGCCGATGGATTGCTCGCGCCGCTTGAAGGCGTCGTGATAGAGATGCCAAGCGACGAGCGACAAGACAAGGGCTTTGGCGTAATCGTCCATCTGCGCCCCGCCTTCGAGGATGCACATCCCATAACGCTCCGAGTCTTCCCCTGTGCCGAGCAGCCCCAAATTTTCTACGGCGATGTTTCTTTCGCTGCCGCTATACATCCGCGCCAGTTCGCCTTGCGTGAACGGTTCGAGCCGCAGCAGCACGCCTTCGAGCGAAGTCTTGGCGGTCTGATCTCGGCCGGCTTCGACTAAAAATGTGTTCAGCCGATCATGCAGCATCGTCACCGTCACTTCGCGCGAGCGGTAGACGGCGATGGCTTGCCGGTCATCGGGACGAAGTCCAATCAAAGCGTCGCCGACAACCGGATCGGGCAAACCCGTCACGCCGCGCCGCGCGCGATCGGCGCGAATGACGTCGATCTCATCGGCTTGAAATTCTTTCCATTTGTGTGTCGTGGCAATGTCAGCATCTTCGCCCGCTTTGCCGGGCATCACGCCATGCTCCACATACAGTTGTCGCAAAGCGCGACGGATGTAACCGAGTTGGCGCGGACCCATGCGACCGGCATTGGCGATGAGTTCGCTCGTCGCCAGCCACTGCTGATCGGGCGTGATGCGCCGCCCGATTTGCAAAAAGTTCCAACGGAAAGGACGCAACGAACCCGGCGCGAGCTGATAAATGTCCACCCGATCTCGATCCAATGGGGCGTTGATCATGCGCCGCCAACCCGCGCCGAAGTCCAACACCACCACGCGATGCTTCCAGTATTTGCAGGCTTCATATGCGTAGCGTTCTGCCGCCACTGTTTTGCCGAAGCCGGTGTCGGCGGCAAACAGCGAATGGAAGTGGCGATCTTCGCTCATCATCAAGCGGGCGTCGGTCAGTTCGCCGCGCTCGGTGGAGAATTGAAAACCCAAGACCACGTCGCCGCGCATGTCGGGGTTGAAGGCAAAGGGCGGGGTGCGCTCTTGAATGGTCAGCGCCGTGCCTTCCTCAAAGAGTCCGGGCGTGCTATACGCCGCTTGTTGCGTCGGCGTAAGCAGTGTCGAAAAGGCGTAGCCGTTGATCACCCCCAACGTCTCCGTTAAAGTAGACGGCGTAAAGCATTGGGCGTGCCGCCGCAAATGTTCGCGCTCTTCGGGCGTGGCAGGGCGACGCGGTTGGATGTGAGTCACCACGCCTTGCGAGCCGCCAAAGGCTTGCACTGCCGCCGCTTCGGCGACGTTCTGACCGTTTGCCGTGCGCGTCAAAATATAAGCGTCCGAATAGAAGCCGCCTTCTTCGTGCGCTTCTTTAAGAATGTTCATCTGCTGCTCAAGCAGCTGCGTCAAGGTCGTCGCCGCTTCGTCTTTCCACACGAACGATTTGCTGAGAGAGAATGAAGGCGCAACGCCCGCCCCGAGTCCGTGCGATTCACTGGCGCTCAGTCCGCGCGATTGCGAGATGCCGTACGAGTTCGTCGTGCCGCGCGCCGTGCTGGTTGAGTCAGACACGGTGTCCGATCTCGATACGGCGTGACTGCCGCCTTCCGACCATCCTTCGCTCAAGGTGTCGGCTTGCGATTTCGTCACGGCGTGACCGATGCTGGTGGACTCAAACGAGCCGGTAGCGTTGGTCGTCGAACT
>CAYYCF010000434.1:0-2056 GCA_964470235.1 uncultured Anaerolineales bacterium
CCACCGTGTTGTAATGCGCCGCCCCGACCCTCACCATCCCGCCGCGCTTCTGCAAATCCAGCCGTTCCATGATCGCCAGCGCGTAATAGTTGCCGTCCCACACGAAGATGTTTTGCTCGGCCAACTTCGCGGCAATTTTGCGCGGATGCCAGCCTTCGAGTGTGAACGACACCGTCGGCACGCGGCGGTCGAGCCGCTTGAGATCGGTGACGCCCCACACCTTCACCCCACGAATTTTGCTCAGCCCGGTGATCAACCGCTCGCTGATCATCTGCTCATACTCCACCATCGCCCTCATCCCGGCCAGGATCGCCTCCCGCCTTTGAAGTTTGGAGTTCGCGTGCTTTTCGCGGGCTGTGCCTGGAGTTTGCAGTTTGAGATTTGGAGTTTGGGATTTGGAACTTGGGATTTGGGATTTTCCTAACCACTCCAAATACTCCACCGCCCCCAACACCCCCGCCAACCCCTCGTGATTCTGCGTGCCGGTTTCAAACTTGTACGGCGGCTTGTCCTCTGCCGGGCGCACTTTGTACGCTGGCAAGCGATCCAGCAGATCGTATTTGCCGTACATGATGCCAACGTGCGGCCCGAAAAACTTGTACGCCGAGCAAGCAAGAAAATCACAGCCCAACGCCTGCGCGTCAATCGCTCCGTGCGGCGCGTACTGCACCGCATCCACGAACACCCACGCGCCCACGGCATGCCCCATCTCCACAATGGCCTTCACGTCGTTGATCGTGCCGACCGCGTTGGAGGCATAGCCGCAGGCCACGATCTTCGTGCGCTCGCCGATCTGACTCTCGAAGTCGGCCATGTCCAGCGTGCAATCTTCCGGGCGCACGTCCACCCACTTCACGACCGCGCCGCGATCTTCGGCCAGCAGCAGCCACGGCGCAATGTTCGCATCGTGATCCAGCCGCGTGATCACGATCTCGTCGCCCGGCTTGAGCCAGCGCCCCAACGCCCGCGAGATCGAAAATGTCAGCGTCGTCATGTTCGCGCCAAAAATGATCTCGTCCGGCGAGGCCGCGTGGAGCATGTCGGCCATCGCGGCGTGCGCCTCGTGTAAAATCGCATCCGACTCGATGGACGTGCGGAATGCGCCCGCGTGATTCGCGTTATGATGAAGCAAGTAGTCATTCATCCGGTCAATCACTTGTTTGGCAACCTGCGTCCCGCCGGGGTTGTCCAGATAAATGCGCGGCTGGCCGTCATCCGTAGCGGCGAGCGAGGGGAATTGGGATCGGATTTGAGTCAGGTCGAGGGGCATAAGAGAGTCTCCATTTCAAGGAATTATAACAGTCGAGATACGACGTGATATTTGCCAGTTGCAACTCCTTCACGACAGTCGTAAACTATACCCGCTGTCTGACAACTAACGGAGTCCAAACACAATGCCCGATTTCGATCTCACTCCCCTCCGCGCCATGCTCAAAGAATTAATTCCGCAAGGCCGCGCCGCGCTCCTCCCCGCGCTTCACGCCGCGCAATCCATTTACGGCTACCTGCCCGAACCCGTCGCCGCCGAAGTCGCCCGCGCCCTCCGCGTGCCGTTGGCCGACGTGGACGGCGTGATTGATTTTTACTCCATGTTCTACCGCGAACCCGTCGGCAAAACCATCGTCCGCGTGTGCGCCGACCCTGCCTGCGCCCTGCTCGGCGCGGACTCCGTGTTGACCGCGGCGCGCAAAAAGGCCGCGGCCTCTTTGGATGGGGGCGCGTGGACAATTGAACGCGCGCCGTGTCTTGGCCTCTGCAACACCGGCGTGGCCGTCAACGTAACGCAAAGCGGCCGGGACGCTTCTTTCTCAGGGGTCACCGTCGACTCCATTGACGCCGCCTTTGCGTTTGCGGGCAGGCAGGCCGATGATCGCGTGGGGGGCGATAGCCGCCTCCTCACCGGACTCTGCGGCAAAGGCCGCGCCGCGACTCTTGCCGAATACGAAGCGAGCGGCGGCATGGCCGCGCTGAAAAAAGTGGTCGGCGGGAAGCAGAGTCCGCAAACCGTGATTGACGAGGTGAAAGCGTCCGGCTTGGTCGGGCGCGGCGGCGCGGC
>CAYYCF010000435.1:0-2052 GCA_964470235.1 uncultured Anaerolineales bacterium
CCGGCCAGATTCACCAACGGCCCGCCGGAGTTGCCGTGATTGATTGCGGCGTCCGTCTGAATCAAATCTTCCATTTGATAGCCGGCCTGGGTCTCAATCGTGCGCCCGGTGGCGCTCACCACGCCCACCGTCACCGTGTTCTTGAAATCGCCCAGCGGCGAGCCAATGGCGATCACCGACTCGCCGGGTTTGAGCGAATCCGAATTGCCAAGTTCGGCGGTGGCCGGCACCGGCCTGTTGACTTGGATCACGGCCACGTCGGCAAATTGATCACGGCCAATCAGTTTCGCCTCCGCCGATTCGCCGTTCTGAAACACGACCGACAGCGACTGCTCGCCGTCAACTACGTGATTGTTCGTGAGAATGTATCCCTGATTAGAAACGATCACGCCCGAGCCGGACGCCTTCTGCCCGCCGCCGAGGTCGTTGATCACCGTGACCACTGCCGGACTCACTTTAGCAACGGCATCGGTGACGGCGGTCTGCACGTCAACCGTGCGCAGTTCGCCGCCGGGCAAGGCTTGTGTCTGCGCTTCGGGCATAGGTGATTGAACTGCAGGCGCGGCCACCGCAGAGGCCGGTGCGTTGTCGCGCACGGCCATGTATACGGCCGCGCCACCGGCCGCCGCGCCGCCCAACGCGGCCACGCCCATCCCGCCGACAAGAATAAGGCCGATAAGTACTCGTTTGAATACGCTCATGTTTGCTCCCAGTTTTGACAACGGATGGCAACGGATATGAGCAGATCATCGCGGATTTTTTTTAGAGCAACATGAATGTGGCTGTAGCGCTTGATAAGAAAGCAAAAAAGACACCCAGTGTCTCAAAGACACTGGGTGTCTGAAGTTTTCACGCGCGGCTAGCGTCTCCTGCGTCCGCCACCCGCCACGAGCAGAACGTAGTACAGCAGTTGCAATACCGCCGCGCCCAAACCGGCAACGTAGGTCATCGCCGCCGCGTCCAACACGGCCTTGACGCCGTGCCGCTCCTCGGGGTCGGTGATCAGTCCGGTGTCGGTGAGCAAGGTCAACGCCCGCGCGCTGGCGTTGAATTCCACCGGCAGAGTGATGAGCGCAAACAGCGCGCCGCCGCCCAGCGCGATGACGCCGAGCCAGGCCACTTGAGTCAAGTGCAGCAGCAGTCCGATGAAAATCATGATCCAACCCAGGTTTGATCCGATGTTGACCACCGGAACAATCGCCGAGCGCAAACCGAGCGGCGCGTAGTGGTCGCGGTCTTGTAGGGCGTGGCCGATCTCGTGCGCCGTGACGGCCAGCGCCGCCACCGAGGCCCCATTGCCAACGCCGTCGGAAAGCCGCAGAACGTTGCGCTGAGGATCGTAGTGATCGGTCAATTCGCCGCGAACGCCTTCAAGCTGAACGTCGGACAAACCGGCATAACGCAGAAGCCGCTGCGCCGCGTCTGCGCCGCGAAGCCGCAAGTTATTTGGCACGCGCATCCATTTTTTGTACGCGCCGTCCACGCGCATTTTGGCGAACCAGACCAGCAGTAACGCCGGCGCCATAAGGAGAAGATAGGTAGGGTCGAAGAAGAACATATTTACTGCACGGGAACGCCGACGGCGCGGAACAATTCCACCGCCAGCCCCACCGGCTCGCCGTTCAACAGGCGCACGGCGGCATCCAACTGCGGATCGCGCTTCGCGTCTCGATCGGCCCGGGTCATGATCACGTCCACGTCCGGCGTGATTCCCTTTTTGTTGATCGAGCGCCTGTCCGGCGTGAGCCAGCGGGCGATGGTGATGCGCACCATGCCTTGATCGCCGGTCAAGGGCCGCCAATCTTGCACCGTGCCCTTGCCGTAAGATAGCTCGCCAACCAAAGTTCCGCGCTTGTAATCTTGAATCGCTCCGGCCACGATCTCCGAGGCGCTGGCGCTGCCTTTGTCAATCAACACCGCCAACGGCACGTCGGTGGCCAGCCCGCCGGATTTGGCCTGGAATGTTTCTTCGCGCCCGTCGCCATATTGCTGAATCAGCACCGTGCCTTTGCCGATGAACTGGCTCACCACTTCCACGGCGGTGTCGCGGTA
>CAYYCF010000436.1:0-2045 GCA_964470235.1 uncultured Anaerolineales bacterium
GATAATCCACTTCCAGCGCCGTGTTCTTGAAAAAGATGGTCGAGAGTGACACGGCCAGGAGCGAGCCGATGCTGATCGCGCCGAAGATGGCGTAGAACTGATCCACCCGGGAGCGCACGATGTGGTACATGCGATAGAAAAACATCGTCGCCGTCACGCACACGCATTGCAAAACGATCAACCCGGTGTAAGACCGCAGAGGCGCCAACGACACCGGCTCCGCCGGAAACGGGATGTTGGCGCGCAGGGCGTAGGCGATGATGAAGGCCAGCACCGTCATCGCCGCGTCTACGACGACGAGGGAGAGTGTAGAGATGGTGCGGAAGCGTGAGGTGGTCATTGGCTGAGGATTATAACGGGAATTTTTCTGCTGAGAACGTTTCCGGCGTGGAGGTTTCGTGACAACGGATGTAACGGAAGAAAACGGATTTTCTTGTTTTCATCCGTTCAAATCCGTTCCATCCGTTGTCAAATGTTTCTGCCAATCAGGGTGAGTGGGCAATCTGGGCATTCGAGGGCCGGGGATGCCAAGCTTGGCGGCCAGCGCGGCGCGCACGGCCACGCGATCGTCCCACGGATATTCGACCGTGCCAAAGCACATGCTCTGCTCGTGCGCTTTGCCGCAGGCCATCACCACATCACCCCGTTTCGCCGCCTTCACCGCAAAGGCAATCGCCTGGCCGCGATCCGCGATGCGCCAAAACGTTTTGCCTTCTACGCCGCCTTTGCTCTTTGCGCCTGCGGCAGATTCGGCCAGGAGCGCCTCGAGCGATTCAGTGCGCGGGTCTTCGGCGGTGATGATCGTGAGATCGGCCAGTTCCGCCGCCACTTCGCCCATCCAGCGCCGCTTCGCCACATCGCGTAGTCCCGCTGAACCGAATACAACAATAACCCGGCCCGTATGCTTCACCGCAGAGTACGCGGAGTCATTCTTGTTTTTCTCTGCGCTCTCGACGTTCTCTGCGGTAAAACCTTTCTCGCCGGTCAATTGCCGCGCCGTTTCGAGCGCGCGTCTGAGGCCGTTAGGCGTGTGGGCAAAATCCACAATAGCAGTGAAGTCTTGGCCGAGATCAATGCGCTCCATGCGCCCGACCACGCTCTTGAGCGATGCGATGCCGCGCTGAATGGCTTCAACCGGCAACCCTAATTTCAATCCGACGGCAATCGCGGCCAGGCAATTGGAGATGTTGTAGGCGCCGAGCAGTGTTGTTTGAAATTGCTGATGGTTGACAGCGGATAGCCGATAGCTGATAGCGAATCGGGTGAAATCGGGAGCATAGGTGATATCAGTCGCAAAGAGATCGGCATTTCCGTTCAGGCCGTAGGAAACATGCGGCACGGAAAGTCGCTGTCGGAGGTAATCAAACGACCCATCGTCGGCGTTCAGCACGGCCAACTTCTCGACGTTGGGCTTTTTAGTCGCCGTCGCCAATCCTTCAAACAATTTCGCTTTCGCGGCGCGGTAGGCTTCGATTGAACCGTGAAAGTCGAGATGCTCGTGGGTGATATTGGTGACGACGGCAATATCGAACTCACAGGCAGTCACGCGATGCTGGGCCAGGCCGTGGGAAGTGGTTTCCAGCACGCAATGAGTCATCCCGGCGTCCACCATTTGCGCCAGATAGCGCTGAACGTCGGGCGCGTCGGGCGTGGTGGTGTGCAAGCCAGTGTCCAAAACCTCGTCGCCGATCACGGCGTTTACCGTGCTGATCAATCCGGCCTTGAGCCCGGCGGCAAGCAAAACGCTGTGGATGAGATTGCTGGTCGTGGTCTTACCGTCCGTGCCGGTCACGCCGATCATCACCAGCTTGCGGGCGGGGTAATCGTGAAGCGCGGCGCACAACCAAGCCAATGCTTCAGCCGAGTCGGGGACTTGTATATATGCGACGGAACTCAGGGAACTCAAGGAACTCCCGCGAGTTCCTGCAAGTTCCTTGAGTTCCTTTTCTCCAACAACTGCAACCGCTCCATTAGCAATGGCTTGCGAAACAAAGCGGTGGCCGTCGGTGTTCACGCCGCGGCAGGCGACGAAGAGCGAACCGGGG
>CAYYCF010000437.1:0-2043 GCA_964470235.1 uncultured Anaerolineales bacterium
AGTTACGAAAACCGGCGCGGGGCGAATTCGGGATATGGGTACCACGATCACGGATTTGACACGGGGCAAACCGGGATTTTACAGCGTGAGCCGAAGATAGACGCATATGACACACATCACTCCAAGACTCGCGCTGAGTATGCTGCTCACCCTCACCCTCGCCTGCTCCTTCGGCGGATTGGTTTCCACGCTCGCGCCCGGCGAGACCCCAACCTCGCCGACGAGTGAAGCGACGGCGGCCCTGGCAGACCCGACCACCACGCCCTCCGGGCCCGCCGTCCTCCTCTTCACCATCGGCATGCACATCGAGCCGCTGGGCACAACGCATCAGGGTTTCCCAAGCGGAAGGGGCGGCAATTATGCCGCCGCCGACGGGCAATTCTTCCAGAAGCACGTCCAAGACATCCAGACGGTAACAGACATGATCGAGGCGCACGGCGGGCGGATGACCGTTCAGGCGCAGTCGCCGTTCACCGACGCGGCCATCGCCGGCGGCAATACGATTCTGGGCGACCTTGCCGCGCGCGGCCACGAGATCGCTTTGCATTTTCACGAGGATGCGCATCTCGGCAGGAACTCCGAAACGCTTTCTCCGGCGCAATGGTGCGCGGTGATGCAAGAAGAGATTGCGTTGATTACCCAATCCAGCGGCGTAACGGACATTCGTTACTGGAGCGGCGGCAACCTCTACCCGCAGATTTTCGAGGCCGCCGCCTGCGCCGGGCTGGATGTGAACAGCGATTGGAAGAATCCGAAGATTCAAGAAACCGATCTTTCGCTGGTGGGCGTCAACCCGTGGCGGCCGGCCGGCGGCACGGACGGAACGGATTTCAGTCTGCTCGCCGCGCACGACCCGGCCGGCGCGGTCGTCTTCCTGCCCGAAGGCCAGTACGATACAACGGACTTTGCCTCCATGCGCCGCTCGAACGATGCCGGGGGCGACGCGGCCTACTTCGACTTCCTCGCCGAAAGCCTGCGGAACTCCGTCGCCGCGGCGCGGGCGGATCGGGTCAACGTCTTTCACTTCATCGTTCACCCAGGCGAATTTCGCGGCGACCCGCAGCACCCCTTCGCAGTCATCGAGAAATTCCTGACCGAAGTCGTTGACCCGCTGGTTGCGAGCGGTCAAGTGCGCTGGGCCACCTTCTCCGAAATGGCCGACGCCTTCGCCGCGTGGGAGGCCGCCAATCCAGGTGTGGCGCCGAGGGAATGAATACGATAACCCGCCTCCTGTTCCCCCTCACCCTCGCCGCGCTGGCCTGCAACGCGCTCTCGCCCGCCGCCGCGCCGACAACTGAAGCCACACCAGCTCCGGCGGGGACGCCGACTCCATCGGATACCCAGGCTCAATCGGCCACGGCGACTCTGCCGCCGGAGCAGACCGCGGGCTACATCACCTTCGCCGTCAACGTCCACGATTGGATCCACACCGACGAAAGCGCGGACATCCTGCTCAAACTCGTTGACCTCTTTGAGCGCACCCGCGCGCGCGGCGATTTTTACTTCACCGCCGAAGTCACGCGCAAACTTGAGCAGGAACGCCCCGACGTGATTGAGCGATTCAAAAACTCGAACATGACCATCAGTTATCACGTCCGCCCGCCGCATCCGCTATACACGGGATTTGACTCTCGCCTGCAAGGACTCGATGACGCCGAGTTGTATCAAACGATTCTCGATTACGAAACTTACGCGCTGGATTTATCCACCGGCGATTTAGACCGCTCGCGCTCAGGCGGCTACATCTACGCGGCGCAAGTGTTTGAGCGAAACCCCGTCGTCGCGCCCGCGCCGAACAACGACCCGCGCATCAAAGACGCCGCGCAGAGAGTCTATGCCAGCCTCGGCGCGCAGATGACTTTGCTCTATCACGAGGAAGGCACAAAGGTGGATCAGCCGTATGAATACGTCAACGGCCTGCTCGTCCGCCCCAGCGACTTCAGTGTGACGCGCACCACTCTCATTGATGGCACCGACAACTTCTGGTGGAACTTTATGTCCAAGCCCAACGCAAGCGAGTACAACCCGACCACGATGTTGCAG
>CAYYCF010000438.1:0-2043 GCA_964470235.1 uncultured Anaerolineales bacterium
GCCAGTTCGAATCCGAGCTTGCCGGAAAAAAGCGCGTCGTAATAGGCGATGGTCAACGGGTAGCGCATCGGCAGACGCGGGATAGAAGCGTATTGGCGGTTGGACGAAATGGCGATGATGTCCGCCCGGTCGAGGATGCTCAACATCATCTCGCGCTTGTCGTCGTTGTCGTCCCAATACAATTCGAGACTCTCGCCTTTGTAGATTCCGCCGTAAGGATCAAAGCCGTTGAAACGCAATGGCAAGCCATCATCCCACGACGATTCGTTGGCGACCGTTGTTCCGGCAATTGTGATCGGCCCGCCGCTCACCGCTTCCGAAGCCAACCAGTACGTCGCGCCTTTCACCAAATTCACCGGGCGATCAAGCATGAGCGTGTGCGAGTCGCCGCGCGGGTCTTTGGCTGTGTTGAGGTCAATCGCTATGGCCGCCGCGCCCAGCGCCGACTGGCCGGACGAATCGCTCGACAACGTGACCCGGAAAGTTTCGACACCGGCATCGTGCGCCGGGTCGCCTAAATGCCCGACGACGATGGCCCGCACCGTGCCGTCGCGCATGGCCGTGAAAGCTTGCGCGTTGGGCGCGTTCTCCGAATAGATGTAGTCGTACGACACCGGCAGGGGTTGATTGAACGTGCCGCCCGCCGTTTCCATTTCCACGTTCAACGGGCCGGGGACGTTTTGCATCATCCATTCGGACGCGGCCAGCCGCGTGACCGGCCTGGTGTAAATCCGGCTGAAGGCAAACGCCCACGCTCCGGTGCCGATCACGACGATGGCGATCAGGAGCGAGACGCCGAGTGTTTTTAGAAAAGAGAAACCAGCGCCCTGAGCGAACCATCTAGCGAAGTCGACGCGATCCAATTCACTCGCTACTGGCGCGTACGCCGTCCGCCTGCCCCGCGCCCAATCAAACAATTCGATCAAGGCCCACGATCCTAAGAGGATCAGCGTCGGATAAATGGGCATGAAGTAGCGCATCGGTTTGACCCATTGCCCGCCCTGCCAGGCGAAGTAGAATCCGCTCCACGCAACCAGAATCAAATGCCTCTGCCAGCGCCCGCGCGCGCATTGCCACGCCGCCCAAACGAAACCGAACCACACGGCGATCCCAAGCGGGATGCCCATACCCCACAGGATCATGTTTTCCAGCGGAAAGATGTACGGCGGGCGAGCCGTCCACTGGTGGTTGGGCGGGAAGTCAACGTCGCCCGTCACTTGACTCCGAATCTCGCCCATGTTGCCCAGCCAGGCGTCGTTAAGTTTGAAGCTAAACGGCGACGGCCCGGCGAAGGCATAGGGTTGACCAACGCGGAAGGCCGTGATCGAAATCAATCCGGCAAGGATCAACCCGGCAACAACCGTTTGACTGGCCTTCAGCTTCGCGCTTTCGTCCGCCTCGGAGTGATAGTTCCGGTAAATAACTGTCGCCCCGGCCAGCACAATCACCAGCGCCAGCGGGAAGGTATTGATCTTCGACGCAACCGACATGCCAAAGAACAAACCGAAGAGCGCGTAATTTCCAACTCCCAACTTCCAATCTGCAACATCAAGCGCCCGCACCGCGAAGTACAACGCGGCCACGACGAATAGATTCGCAAAGGTGTCAACGGTGAAGAAGTGCGCTTGCTGGATTTGAACTACGGTGAACGCGCTCAGCGCCGCCGCCAGCAAGCCCACGCGCCGGTTGTAGAGCCGCGCTCCGATCAAATAGACCAGGAACACCGCCAGCAAATCGCTCACTGCCGACAACGCGCGCCCGACCAGATGCACTTGATCGTATCCGGCTCGCCCGATCCATTCGGCAACGTAGCGCGTGATGAAGATGGGCAGCGTGCCGTAAACGAAAAAGCCGAAGCCGCGATTGTACGGGCTGAGAGACGACGCCGATGTGTCGAAATACTCGGCGATGTTTTGCACCGGGCTGATCCCGGTTTCAACCATCGTCAGGAATCGCTCGTCGGGGTGCAGGTGCTGGCCGGTGTCCCAATCTAACCCGACGGTTCGCAAGTACGCGCCCGCGATGAGCACCACGGCGAGGAGT
>CAYYCF010000439.1:0-2042 GCA_964470235.1 uncultured Anaerolineales bacterium
GTCACCGGCCCACCGGCGGCAATTTGCTTTTGGAATAACGGCACGACGCTGCCGCGGCTCCCCAGCACGTTGCCAAAGCGCACGGCGACAAAAGCGCGGCCCGTGCGCCGCGCCGCGTCCAATACCAGCAGTTCGGCCAGCCGCTTGGTCGCCCCCATCACATTCACCGGCCGCACGGCTTTGTCGGTGGATACCAACACGAACCGCTCGATGCCATGGGCCTCGGACGCCGCCAGCACATTGCGCGTGCCGAAGACGTTGTTCGTCACCGCTTCGACCGGATTCAATTCCATCAGCGGCACATGCTTGTGCGCCGCCGCGTGGAAAACCACTTCGGGGCGCCAGCGATCAAACATAGCCATCATCCGGCCGCGATCACGCACATCGGCGATGACCGGCTCAACCTTCAACGCTGGAAATCGGCTGGACAACTCGTTATAGATGTCAAATATGCTGTTCTCGCCGTGCCCGATCAAAACCAATTGCTCCGGCTTGTAACGGGCAATCTGTCGGCACAATTCAGAACCGATAGACCCCCCGGCGCCGGTGATCACCACGCGCCGATTCTCCAAATATCCGGCCACGTCGTCCAAATTAGTCGTCTTTGGCTCACGGCGCAGCAAGTCTTCCAATTCCACTGCGCGCAGGCTGTTCATGGACACACGCCCGTCGAGCAGTTGATACATGCCCGGGATTGTTCTGGTCTCCAAACCGGCCTGCCGGCACAATTCAACCGTCTCGCGGATCACCTTGCCCGGCGCAGTGGGCATGGCGATCACCGCCACGCGCGCGCCGGTTTGGGCGGCGAGGGCCGGCAGGGCGTGCCGGGGGCCAATCACCGGCAGCCCGCGAATCTCGTGGCCGATCTTCATTGGATCATCGTCCACAAATCCAACCGGGACGAGATCGACCTGCGAGCTGGTCTGCATCTCGCGAGCCAACACCACGCCGGCGTCGCCGGCGCCGATGATCAACGCCAACCCGGACTCCGACTTGCCTCTCGCGCCTTTCGGCAACCGGCCCTCGGCCACCACCCGCACCGCAAACCGGCTGCCGCCCACAAATGCCAATGTGAGCAACCACTCCAGCGCAATAATGGAACGGGGGAAACCATTGAAGGGAGACTCATTGCCACGCAAGCCCAACGCCACGATAATCAAAAGCCCCAGGCCGCTCCCGGCGGACACCGCGATCACAATGGCGACGAGTTCACGAACACTGGCGTAACGCCACAGGCGACGATACAAGCCGAAATAATAGAAGACGGGCAACCGCAGCGCAACCGCTCCCAACGTAATCAAGCTGAACCGCTCGTAGAATTCGCGATAGTTAATCAGATCAAAGCGGATCACGAATGCAAAGAAATAGGCCAGGCTGATGAGCACAGTGTCAATCAGAAAAAAATGACGCCCCCGCAGATACATTTGCAGCTATCCTTTCCGAACCATGCAGCGCACAACCCCGACAGCCGGAATCAGACTCATCGCATCATCACGTTTGGATACGACGCATCCCACTTTATATCGTCTTCAGCCAGACCGCAATAGACACGCGTGACTCAAATATAGACATTTGTACTGCGCTGGCGCGCAGAGGCGGGGCCGGCAAGCGTTGCAGGAATCTCCCAATAGAATGGCTGCATGGGTATGACACGCTCGTCGTCATGCCCGTTGAATCGGGCAAGATGGAGATTGACTTCGGAACCGCCGACGGATGTGATCATCGGGCAGGCCGGGCAACATAGTCTTAGCCTTGTAGGGCAGGATTTGGTCGAATGCCTTTGAACTCAGCATTTGCCGAGTCCGGACGTTGTCCCCGGAGTCCAGCTTGTATTTCAGCGACGTGCCTGCCAGAAAATTCTGTAGCAGGGTGGTCTTGCCCACCCGTCGCGGCCCGCAGATGACGAGGACTCTATTGGGTTGAAGGTAGGCGTCGAGCGGATCGCAGGCGCGTCCGTACATTTTGCCTATTCTACCCCAACTCCGCAAAATTCTCCTAAATTTAATGAGCAGTGCTCCCAATTTTTGCGCACCTTCAGTCCC
>CAYYCF010000440.1:0-2040 GCA_964470235.1 uncultured Anaerolineales bacterium
TGGTCATGCCCATCGTCAAATGCGTGCGGCCATGAAACGATCCGCTGAAGACGATGACGTTGGTGCGTTTGGTGGCCTGCTTGGCCAATTTGACCGCGCCTTCGATAATCTCCGCGCCGGAGTTGGAAAAGAAAAAGGTGTCGAGTTTCGAGGGGACGATTTTGAGCAATTCGTCCACCAACTCGATCATCGGTTGGTGATAGACGATGTTAGCCTGCCCGTGCAGAAGTTTGGCCGCCTGATCTTGAATGGCCTTCACCACTTTGGGATGCGCGTGGCCGGTGTTGGTGACGCCGATGCCGCAGGTGAAGTCGAGCAACTTACGCCCATCGGTGGTGCGAAGGTACGCCCCTTCGCCGCGCTCGGCGATGATGGCGGCGCTGCGCGACCAAATGGGAGAGATGTGGGTGAGGGTGTCGGGAGCGGGCATGACGTGTCCTTTGGGCGAAGAAGGGAAATGCGGGAACTCAGGGAACTGAGGGAATGATACTACAGGATTTGGCCTATTCCCCCGCGCCTGCTCAAATTAACCGCTCCAACAAGCCCACCAGCCAGTCATACACCGCCGTCGCCGCCGCTGGCAAAAACACGCGCGCGCCCAGCGTGTTCAGCGCGAGGCCGACATTGGCCGCGAGGTTGCCGCGCTCCTTTTTCAGCAACGCGGCAACCCCGCTGACAATTCCCGCAACGGCAATGCCCTCGCTCCAAATCACCTGGCGCGCGTAAAGGCGATTGACCGGAAGTATCCCGTGCGGCGGGATGCCGGTGACGCTGTCAATGAATTCGACCAACCCGGCGATGGCGAACAGGCAGACGAGCGCCAACGAGAGAATGCCTATTATCAGGCTGACGTAGCCGAGGACGTTGGGTTGTTGAGAGGGCTGCATGATTTGATCACCGCCGAGATCGCGGAGCGCGCAGAGATTCTTGTTTGCTTTTCCTCTGTGTTCTCCGTGTTCTCTGTGGCGCGCTTTTCTCCGCGTCCTCTGCGCTCTCTGCGGTAAACCCTATCTTCTCCGATACCAAATACAACGGTCTCTGCTTCACTTCGTCGTAAATGCGCCCCAAGTATTCGCCGAGAATGCCGAGGAAGATCAACTGCACGCCGCCCAAAAACAATACGCTGATCAACGTCGTCGCCTGCCCGCCAAAGAAATCGCTTCCGGCCAGCCGCAGCACGGCCACGACGGGCGCGGCGACAAAGGCGAATCCGGCGAAGAGGAATCCGGCGGTGGTTGCCAGTTGAAGCGGCACGTACGAAAAGCTGGTGATGCCGTCGGTGGCAAAGCGCACCATTTTCTTCAGTGGATATTTTGTGGCTCCGGCGAAACGCTCGTGCCGCACATAGGGCACACCCGCTTGTTTGAAGCCCACCCACACCGACAGCCCGCGCATAAAGCGGTGATGCTCACGCACTTGCTTGAGCGCTTCCACCACTTTGCGATCCATCAACCGGAAGTCGCCGGAGTCGAGCGGGATTTTGAGATCGGTCATGCTGGCGATAAGCCGGTAAAAGAAAGAGGCGGTGATGCGTTTGAAGAACGTCTCGCCTTTGCGCTCGGCGCGCACCGCGTACACCAGTTCCGCTCCGCCTTTCCATGCTTGAATCAAATCGGGGATCGCTTCCGGCGGGTCTTGCAAGTCGGCGTCAATCACCACCACCGCCTCGCCGACGGCGTGATCGATTCCGGCGGTGATGGCGATCTGGTGGCCGAAGTTGCGCGAGAAGCTGATCACTTTGAGGCGCGGATCGCGCGCCGCCAACTCGCGCATCAAGTCGAGCGAGTTGTCCCGGCTGCCGTCGTTGACCAGGATCAGTTCGCTCGGCGCATCGAGTCCGTTTAATACCGCCGACATGCGGCGATACATTTCGGGAATCGTGTCGGCTTCGTTGAAAATGGGGACGACTATTGTATACAACTCAACCCTCCACCATAAACGGCACGGCCAGCCCCTTATCCAGCAATTCTTTGTTCAGCAATCTGCCCTTGGCCAGAATTTCGTCGCGTGTCTTTGCGCCTGGGAGATAGTAAATATCGG
>CAYYCF010000441.1:0-2026 GCA_964470235.1 uncultured Anaerolineales bacterium
GGCCCTCGGCGGCGCGCTCGATGGCGCGCTGGATTTGATCTTCGGTGGCCGAGTCGATGGCGCTGGTCGAGTCGTCCAGAATCAAAATGCGCGGGTTGGTGAGGAAGGCGCGGGCCAGCGCCAGCCGCTGCCGCTGGCCGCCGGACAGCATGACCCCGCGCTCGCCGATCACCGTTTGATAGCCTTCGCCGAAACTCAGAATGAACTCGTGCGCCTGCGCGTCTTTGGCCGCTTGTTCGATCTCGTCTTGAGTCGCGCCCGGACAGCCGAAGGCAATATTTTCGGCGATGGTGCGCGAAAACAAAAACACGTCCTGCTCGATGATCGAAATTTGCTGGCGCAGGGATTCGATGTTCCAATCGCGCACGTTCACGCCGTCCACGCGCACGCCGCCGTTCGTCGTGTCGTAAATCCGGTTGATCAACTTTGCCAGCGTGCTTTTGCCCGCGCCCGTCTGCCCCACCACGGCAACGGTCTGGCCGGGTTGGACTTTGAAGGACACATTTTCCAGCGCCGCCGTCTCCGGCAAATACCCGAACGACACGTTCTCGAATTCAATCGCGCCGTTCATCGGCGCGGCATGCCCCTGTTTGTTTTCGTCGAGTTCGGTTTCGGTGGTGATGAGCGCCAGAATCCGTTTCGCGCCCGCCAGGCCGAGCGACACTTGCGAATAAGCAAAGAGCGAGACAAACGCCGGAAAGCCGAAAAGCTGGAGCAGAGACATGTAAGCCACGAAGTCGCCGGTGTCAATCGCGCCCACGCGAAACAGCGCCAGTCCGTGCAAAAAGCCGAGGGTCTCGGTGATACCCAGCAAGAGCAAAGGCAGGAAGCGCGCTTCGATGTCGCCCTGCCGCACGGAGGCATCGCGATAGGCTTTGGCGTTGCGCTCGAAATGATCGACCTCTTGAACTTCCTGCGCCGCGCCCTTCACCGTTTCGATTCCGTCCAGCGCTTCCGACAGCCGGGAATTAAGCGCGCCGAAGTTGTGGCGCACGGCCTCGGTCACCGGATCGAGTTCGCGCAAGTACGCTCGCAAGGCCCAAGCGTAAGTGACGCAAAAAAACAACGGCGCCAGGATGAACGAGGGGTGAATCGTCGGGCCGACGATCAGCGGCATGATCATGAACATGGCCGAGCCGACGACGAGGTTGATTCCCGGGTTGAGCATCAAGTTGATCTCGCGCACGTCGTTGGTGGCGCGGGCCATGATGTCGCCCAACGGGCGCAGGCCGTGAAACGTCATGCTCTTGCCGAGCAGGCTGGCGTACAGTTCGGCTCGCGTGTCGCGTTCCATGCGCTGGCCGATGATTTCACTGCCGAAGTTGCGGCCCAATTGCAGAAAGGCGCGCACGATCTGTGAGATCACGATCCACGCTGCTGCCCACTTCAACCGGGCGAAGTCGGGCGGAGTCTGCGCCACGGCCCGGAAGGCCAGGCCAATCAGCACCGCCGGAGCGGCGGCCAGCGCCGCATTGCCAAACGCGCCCACCACCGTCATCACGATCACCCACGCGTGCTGGCCGGCGTGCGAGAGCGTCCAATGCAGAGGCGAGCGCAGGTCGGAGTCGAAGCGATGTTGAACGGCGAATTCGGAGACGGACATAACGGCAGGAGGCAGCGAGCAGAAAGCAGGAGGCAGAAAAAGTCCGGCCAGTGCGCCGGACGAAACGATTATAACACTCTGCCGAGCATTGTAAAAAATCCTTAACCGCATTGCACTATAATCATCTTCGATGACAGCGATTCTCATCGTCGAAGACGAAGCCAACGTGCGCGACACGTTGGCGCTCAACCTGCGCGCCGAAGGTTACGAGGTGGCGACTGCCGCCGACGGCGAGGCCGGATGGGCGGCCGCGCGCGAAACGCGATTCGATCTCATCGTGCTGGACGTGATGTTGCCCGGACTGGACGGTCTCTCCGTGTGCCGTTTGATCCGCAAAGACTCCAACGTCCCGATTATTCTGCTCACGGCGCGCGGCACGGAAGTGGATAAGATCGTCGGACTCGAGAACGGCGCGGACGATTA
>CAYYCF010000442.1:0-2026 GCA_964470235.1 uncultured Anaerolineales bacterium
GGACAACGGATTTGACGGATTTAGCGGATCGTGATCCGCTGAGTTCATGGAATCCGTTGTTCTTATGGATGAAGCAATTCACCCGACCGCCGGGGTTGCGCCTCAGCATCCCCTTTGATACACTTCAACCACATCTCACGCCGGAGGCTACATGACTGATCTCGTAAAACAAATGACGGCCGATCTGCAGAAGCAGATCGAGGCCTTTGCGCCCGCGCTCGAAGCGAAGGACGTGGGCTCGGTGCTGGAAGCGGGCGACGGTATCGCCCGCGTTTCGGGCCTGGCCGGAGTGCAAGCCGCCGAGTTGGTGCAGTTCGAAACCGGTTCGTACGGCATCGCCTTCAACCTGGAGGCGGATAACGTCGGCGTCATTGTCATGGGCGAATACGGCGGCATCCAGGAAGGTTCGACCGTGCGCGGCACGGGGCTGATCGCATCGGTTCCGGTGGGGGATGCGCTGGTGGGCCGTGTGGTCAACGCCATCGGCCAGCCCATTGACGGTAAAGGGCCGATCAATACAACCAACCGCCGCCCGATTGAGCGCATCGCGCCGGGCGTTGTTTTCCGGCAGGACGTGGACACCCCGCTTCAAACCGGACTCAAGACCATTGACTCGATGTTCCCGATCGGGCGCGGTCAGCGCGAGTTGATCATCGGCGACCGCCAAACCGGCAAGACGGCCATCGCCATTGACTCCATCATCAATCAAAAAGGCAAAGACTGCCACTGCATTTATGTGGCCGTCGGCCAGAAGAAAGCCGCCGTGGCCCGCATCGTCGCCACGCTGGAAAAATTCGGCGCGATGGAATACACCGCCGTCGTCATCGCTTCCGCCGAAGACCCGGCCGCCATGCAATACATTGCGCCGTTTGCCGGTTGCGCCATGGGCGAAGAATTTTTGGAGAGTGGGCGCGACGCGCTGATCATTTACGACGATCTCTCCAAGCACGCTTGGGCCTACCGCCAAGTGTCTCTGCTCCTGCGCCGCCCGCCGGGCCGCGAAGCCTATCCCGGCGACGTGTTCTACCTCCACTCGCGTTTGCTCGAACGCGCCTGCCGTATGGCGAAGCAATACGTCATCGTCAAGAAAGGCGCGGACGCCAGCACGAAGAGCGCGGCGAATGGCAAAGCGTACGGCGGCCCATTGGCGAAGCACGACGCCGATAAAGCAATGAAGGCCATGTCGATTGCCGCCGAACTGGAAGTGAAGCAACTGCCAGGCACCGGCGGCTCGCTCACCGCGCTCCCCATCATCGAGACTCTGCTCGGCGACGTGTCGGCTTACATTCCCACCAACGTGATCTCGATCACCGACGGGCAGATTTATCTTGAAAACGAACTTTTCAACGCCGGTATTCGTCCGGCAGTGAACGTCGGCCTCTCCGTCTCCCGGGTCGGCGGCGACGCGCAGACCAAAGCCATGAAGCAAGTGGCGGGCAAACTCAAACTCGAAATGGCGCAGTTCCGCGAGTTGGCCGCGTTCGCGTTGTTCGGCTCCGATCTCGATAAAGCAACGCAGCGCCAGCTCGAGCGCGGCCAGCGTTTGCAGGAAATTCTCAAGCAATCGCAATACACGCCGGCGTCGCTTGAGATGCAAGTCGCCGTCATCTTCGCCGTCACCAACGGCCACGCCGACAAAGTGCCGGTGGACAAAATGAAAGTTTGGGAAACGGCGGTCTCGCGCTACATCGAAACGTCGTGCGGCCATTTGCTCCGCGACATTGCGGCCAAGAAACAAATCTCGGACGAAACGCAGAAGGCGCTGGGCGAATCGCTCGCCAGCTTCGCTTCGACATGGCAAGGATGACTCCACTGCAAAAAGCCCGTTTGAACCGCGAAGACGCCAAGAGCGCGAAGAAAAACAAGGGCGAATCCTTTGCGCTCTTCGCGCCTTCGCGGTGAGATCGTAGTTTTTTCAGGAGAGCCAAGGATAACTTATGCCGCCACTTCGTGAAATGCGGCTCCGCATGCGGAGCATCAAAAACCTTTCTCAAGTCACTCGCGCGCTCGAAGCGGTCAGCGCCTC
>CAYYCF010000443.1:0-2014 GCA_964470235.1 uncultured Anaerolineales bacterium
CGAATGAACGAATGTCACGAATAAAAACCAACATAAAATATTCGTCTTATTCGCCTATCCGCGTCATAAGCGAAGCACCCTGTGGGTTCGTGATTAAAGAGTCCTGTCTCCGATGAAGTCTAACATCGCTTGATACGCTTGTTTCTCCTCGTCGCCTTTGAACCGCACGTAGTGCAGTTTAGGCGCGCGGGCGCGGAGAAGATCAAGGCCGCGGCACGGGTCGGTGCGGGCGATCACGGCCAGGGGTTGGCCCGGGTGCGGTCGGCGCCCGGCGTCGATCAACGCCTCAACGTCGTGTCCGTCCACTTGGCGGGCGGCAACGCCAAACGCTTCCAGCCGCGCCTGGATCGGCTCGACGGTCATCACCGCGCCCATTTCGCCGTCGCATTGTTGGCCGTTCACGTCCATATAAATGCCGACATTGTCCAGCTTGAAATGCGCCAGCGCTTGCATCGCTTCCCACGTCTGGCCTTCCTGCAATTCGCCGTCGGACATGAAGACCCACACGCGCCCCGCCTCGCGTTTGAGCTTGCGTGCCAGCGCCACGCCGCCGGCAACGCTCAACGTTTGTCCCAGCGATCCGGCGGTGGTTTCGATGCCCGGCGAGTGCTCGGCGCCGATCAACTCGACCGTGCTTCCGTCTTGATTGAATTGATCCAGCGCTTCGGCAGCTAAACGGCCCACCTCGATCAATGTCGCATACAAGACGAGGGCGTAATGGACCGGGGAAAAGAAAAATCGGTCCAGATGCGGCGCCGTTGAACCGTTGTACAGCCCGCCGTTGAACGAGCCTGGGTTGTGCGGCCCAGGCACGCCGGGGAACGGGCGCGGCGCTGCCGGCCCGGCGCTCGGGGCCAGCGCCATCACCTGCGTATACAGCGTGGCGAGTATCTCCGCCGACGAGCACGCCTGGCTGAGATACCCGCCGTTGTTTTTGATCGTGTGCTCCAGCACGCGCCGCCGGACACAGCAAGCGACGCGGGCGGTTTCGTCAAGAGAGAAGGCCACTCTCAATCCTCCGTAACTCTTCGATATGATGCGGTTGCCGGACGTGCAAAGCTGCGCCCCCCTCGGTCTCCCCATTTTCGCCAAATGATTTCAATTTTAGAGACTCGCTAACGGCGAAAATTTGGACGTATCCGCCTGCGGATTGGCGCGCTTCGCCGCCAGGATGCGGTCTGCTGAAACAAAACTGCCTCCCTGTTTGAGACAGAGAGGCAGTTAGCATACTCTGATTACCCTGCACGGGCGAACAGAAGATAAACATCCCGATGGGCATCATTCGGTTTGGGCTGAAGCGTTTGTCCCTGCTTTGTAAAGGTGAATGCTCCTTGGGTCGCCGTTCCCAGTGTATATTCGAGCAGTGTAGGCTCAGGGATAGGTAGTCCATCTTCAACCAGGCTTTCGATGAAATCCACCATCGCGAGGCGCAAATCTTCAATGGCCGCCTCGCGCGTTTTACCCTGCCCGAAGCATCCATCCATTTCGAGAACGCGGGCAAAGTAGATCGGCTGATCGTCTGTCGTTTCCTCGACAGAAGTCATAATGACATAGGGACGCTTTGCCAATTCCTCGGCTTTTGTGCGTGTGTCCATGGTTACCCTTCACTTTCCTTTTGGAGTTCCAGTAATCTGTCAATCAATTTTACCGCAAATTCCACATACCCTTTGGCTAATTCCCGGTGACGTGGAAGCGTTGCTCGCAACTGAGGCATATATATCGTCGAAAATGCCCATCACGTTGAGTTTTCCCTCGCGTGTGATGTTGGCGTAGTCGGCGGCAAGAAATAATGTGGTTCTCATGGTTTCTCCTTTTTTAGTACTGATAGCAAGTCTATCATGCTCGTCCTTCCACCACCTTCGACAATTTCCTCGAATGTCAGCCCGAATTCTTTTTGAGCAGATTTGTCGCTCAGGGTGGCGCCTTTCCTTGACCATGCGGAATTGTCATTTTTGGAATTCATAGCGCGGCTTCCAGCCGCAACCAAAAAAGAAGGTGGCCCGTCACTGAGGGA
>CAYYCF010000444.1:0-2000 GCA_964470235.1 uncultured Anaerolineales bacterium
CCGACGAACACGCCGTCCACGCCGATCTGCATCATCAACGCGGCGTCGGCGGGAGTGGCGAGGCCGCCGGCGGCGAAGTTGACGACGGGCATGCGGCCCAACTCTTTGGTTTCCTTCACCAATTCGTACGGCGCGCCGATCTCCTTGGCGAAGGACATCAACTCTTCGTCGGGCATGTTCTGCAGGCGGCGAATCTCGCCCAACACCGTGCGCGCGTGGCGAACGGCCTCCACCACGTCGCCTGTTCCGGCTTCGCCTTTGGTGCGGATCATCGCCGCGCCCTCGCCAATGCGGCGCAGGGCTTCGCCCAGGTTGCGGCAGCCGCACACAAAAGGCACTTTGAAATCGTGCTTGTCCACGTGATTGTTCTCGTCAGCAGGGGTAAGCACTTCCGATTCGTCAATGTAGTCAACCCCAATGGCTTCGAGCACTTGGGCCTCGACAAAATGGCCGATGCGGCACTTGGCCATCACCGGAATGGTAACGGTGTCCATGATCTTGAGGATCAAATCCGGGTCGCTCATGCGGGCCACGCCGCCTTGGGCGCGGATGTCGGCCGGCACGCGCTCCAGCGCCATCACCGCGCACGCTCCGGCGTCTTCGGCGATCTTCGCGTGGTCGGCCGTCACTACGTCCATGATCACCCCGCCCTTCAACATTTGCGCCAGGCCGCGCTTGACGGCCACAGTTCCTGTTTGCTTTTCCATTGTATGCCTCCTCTCTTTCTCTTGAAACGATTCTACCACGCCCTCAGGCGAGGCCTCACCCACACCGCCAACATCACCGCCGCCACGAACGCGAGCGATGCACCAAACAGAAACGGCGCGCGCGGACCAAATCCGTCGAACGATCCGATTCCCTGCCAGAGCACACCGGCGATGAAACTGGCCGGTAGGGCGGTGAGACCGACGGCGGCGTTGTACAACCCGTAGGCCGTGCCGCGCTGTTCGGGCAGAACGAGATCGGCAATCAACGCCTTGCCCACGCCTTCGGCCAGTCCGTAATACAAACCGTACAGCGCATACAAGCCGAACACTTGCCAACCGGCGCCCGACAACGCGAAGCCCAGATAGATCAATCCGTACACGATCCAGCCGGAGACGATCAGCCGTCGTCTGCCCACCCGATCCGACAGTTGCCCGGCCGGACCGGACACGGCGGCATAAATGAGATTGAACGCCAGCACCATTGCCATGATCGCCGTCACCGACAGGCCGCGCTCTTGCGCCCGCAAAATCAAAAACGCGTCCGATGAATTGCCCAGCGTGAACAGCACGACGACGACAAGGAAAAACTTGAACCGATAATCGAAACCCGCCAGCGATAGTTTGGGCAGGCCGTTGCCGGGTTTCAGTTTCACGTCGCGCGCGCCGACGATGAGGACGACGACGGCCAACAAAGCCGGGACGACGCTGATGGCGACCAGCGTGCGAAAGGTGGCGGGCGAGAGTTGCGTATTGAGTCGCTGTTCAAATGCGACGACGAGCAGGGCAATGAGCAATCCCAACGCCGCGCCCGCCGTGTCACCGGCGCGATGCAAGCCGAACGCCAGGCCGCGCTGAGTCTCGTCAATCGAGTCGGCGATCAGCGCATCGCGCGGCGCAGTACGAATCCCTTTGCCAGTGCGGTCGGCCAACCGCACCGCCAACACCGCCCCCCAAGTATTGGCGACGAGCAAGAATGGCTTGGCCAATGCTGAAAGGCTGTATCCGGCAACGGTGAGCCATTTGCGGCTTTGCAGTTTATCCGAGAGCCAGCCGGATACCATCTTCAACAGGCTGGCCGTTGTCTCGGCCAATCCTTCGATAAGCCCGATGATATTTGTGCGCACGCCCAGCACGTTGGCGAGATACAGCGGCAGGACGTAGAACACCATCTCGCTAGAAACATCGGTCAGGAAACTGGTGGCCGTGACTGCCCAGACGTTGCGAGGCAGCGCTGGCAGCCCGGCGCGTTTACGCGGCGTTGTGTTTTGAATAGTTGCCATGACAGCTCTCCTT
>CAYYCF010000445.1:0-1999 GCA_964470235.1 uncultured Anaerolineales bacterium
TGCCCCTCGTCCTCTGGCTCCGGCGGCGGCAGATGGTCCTCTGCGCGCCGGCCCCTGCCGGGGATGCGTCGGTTAAGCCCTGGGTATGGCGCCATAGTCATTCACCTATGACAACGAAGTCTTACCGCCGAGGGCGCAGAGAGCGCCGAGAGTTTTGGCAAATTATCTCTGCGATCTCCGCGTTCTCTGCGGTGAGACAACGGAGTGTGCGTAACATGAGTCAATTAGAGACTCCGCGACCAGGCGGCGAAAAATGTGTAGATCAACGTCAGCACGAACATCCCCACCCCCGCCCAAAACCACCACCACCGCAATTTGGGATTGATGGCAATCTGCGCCAGAATGAAAAACGTGATGGACACCCCCATGCCCGCCACCGAGATGATGTACGATGAAGAGCGGGTAAAGTAGACTCGCGCCGCGGCCAGGTCGTCGTCCGGGTCAATGTCGTGGTTGCGCGCCTCGAAGCGCATTTGGTGCGCCAAGAACGCGGTCTCGTCGAAACTGCCGTCGGCCCGCACGTATTCCGCGCTGTAGAAATCCGCCGCCGACTCGGCCGAGACCTGCAGAGCCTTGGCCTGATCGCGCAGGCTCTTGGCCAGCGTCGTCTCGCCGCGCGCTTCGGCGGCGGCGGCGGCGGCTTCGGTGCTTTCGACCAACGAGGCCAGCCGCTCGTGCTGGACAAACGCGCGCAAGTCTTGAAACATCCAGGTGTGGGCGATCACGTCCGCCTTCTCGCGGTTGACGGTGGCAAAAATGACATCTTCCAGCGCGCCTGAGGCGGCGCCCGAATCGGTGACGGCCATCGCGGCCAGCAGCGCGGCGACCAGCGACACCACCGCAATGGCAATGGCGATGGCCGTGTCTACAGTCTTGGATTCAGTTTCGTTTTCGGGCTCGGGCTCGGTCTCGGTTTTGGTTTCGGTTTCTGCGCTCATACGTCCGACCTCGTCGTGAGACACGCTTTACAGCGGTGGCTCTCTTGAAAAAACCGCGATCTCACCGCGAAGGCGCGAAGAGCGCAAAGGAATCGCCCTTGTTTTTCTTCGCGTGCTTGGCGTCTTCGCGGTGAAAAGTCCTCGCGCGGGCGCTCATCGTTGCACTAACACGTAAGTTCCGGTGAAGAAGGTCGGGGCGGCGACGCGCCCGTCGGCGGTGACGCGCGCGCCCGGCATCTCCATCCATCCGCCCTGACCGCCGTTGAGCATCGCGTTCCAATACAAAATGTGATACGTCCCGCCGCCTCCTGGCGGAACGGCGAAGGACACGCCCAGCTCCTCGCCGCTTGGAATATAGCTGATGGAATTCTGCCCGCCGCTCACGGCGATGGTGAGGCCTGAAGTCAAGGCGCTGTCGGCGGGCACGCCGCCGGGCAGAGTGGTCTGCGTTTCCGCTGTCACGGTGACGGTCTGGCCCGCGCCGCCGGTCACGGCCACGGCGTCGCCCTGCGGCAGGGTCAGCGTCACTGTTTGCGCCGTGTCGCCGGGGAGGGCCGCTTCCATAACGGCCGCCGCCTCGGGCAGAGTCGATTCGGCTGTTTCGGTGGTCAAGGCGAATGACGATGCGCCGCCGCCCGTCGTCTCCAGCACCAGGCTCTGAATGGACGCCAGCACAAACGTGCCAGTGAAACCCACGTCGGCGATCACGCGCCCGTCGGCCGTGATCTGCGCGCCCGGCACCGGGACCCATCCGCCCTGCGATGAACTGAAGTACAGCAGGCTCAACCCGCCGGTAAACGCGGGGACATTGAAAGCGACGCGCATCGTCGCGCCGCCCAGTCGGGCCGCGCCCACCGACAGGCACGACAACAGGGTAGCGCCCGTCGGCAGCGCCGTCGGCAAACCGACTTCACTGCCGGAGACCAGCGTGATCTCGGCGTCGGCGCGGGCGCCGGTGATCGTCACTTCCGTTCCACCGGCCATGCGAAGCGTGACCGGATTGGCCATCGTGCCGCCCGTCCCCGGGGCGAATAGATTGGAGAAGACGACGCGCTCGCCCG
>CAYYCF010000446.1:0-1990 GCA_964470235.1 uncultured Anaerolineales bacterium
CGTTCTTCTCCGACCCCGGCCAAGTAACACCCGACACCCAAGAGATTTTGCTGCCGCTCCAGATTTACGAAACTGCATCCGACGCTTCGTCCGTCCGGTTTTCGCAACTGCACACGTTCTTCGACCTCGGATCTGGCGAAGTTCTTGTCACCGAAGTCTACGTTCTCTCGAATCCAACCGACCGCGCCATCGTGGGCGGCCTCAAGCTGGCCGATGGCAAGACTGGCACGATGCAATTCATGCTCCCTGCCGAAGCAAACAAAGTCAAGTTCGAGAGCGACGACGGCACGCGCTTTGTCATTACACCTTACGGCTTCGCCGATACGGGCGCGGTGCTGCCGGGCGAAAGCGCGGCGCAGGTGATCGTCAACTACACCCTGTCTTATTCGTCGGGCATGACGTTCACCCATGCGGTCAACTATCCGGCGGAAATGGTGAACGTGATCGTGCGCGCCGACTCCGGCGTGACCCTTGGGGGGAACGGTTTGAGCGAGCCGGAGCGGCGCGAGTTTGACTCCGGCGAAGTGCTCGACGTTTATTCGGGGAAACCGCTCGCTGCGGGCGAGTCGTTGGCGATCACGTTGACGGGCGAACCGCAATTCCGCGTGGCCGAGGGCCTCAGCGGCGCGATGGCCGACTCGCGGACGCTCGTCCCTAACACACCCGCCAATCGCTGGGGCATCCCGGTGGCCGGCGGCATTTTGGGTTTGGCGATGATCGGCGCGGGCGTGTGGCTGTGGCGGCGCAGCAGAATGCCCGAAGAGGAAGCCGCGGCGCAATCCTATCCGGAAAACGAATGGTCGAATGTTCTTCAGGCGATTGCCGAACTGGACGACGCGCGCGAGCGCGGCGAAGTGTCCGACGAGGATCACCGCTTGCGCCGCGCCGAACTGCGCGCGCAGGCAAAAGCCATGTTGCGGGCGAAAGAGGAAAAGGATGATCACGACGACGACGCGAGCCATGATTGACGAGCAGGCTACTGCGCTGACCCGCGCGCGGTATCAACGAGTGTCACGCTTCTATGATTTGATGGAAGGGCTGGCCGAGTCGCGCTACCGCCCGTGGCGCGAGAAATTGTGGAAATTAGTGAGCGGGCCGCGCGTGCTGGAAGTCGGAGTCGGCACAGGAAAGAATATGCCCTTTTGGCCCAACGGGATTCAGGTGACGGCGATTGATCTCACGCCGGGTATGCTGGAATTCGCCCGCCGCCGCGCAAAAGAACTCGGCCTCAACACGGACATTCGACTCGGCGACGCGCAGTTGCTCGAATTCGCCGACGCCAGTTTCGACGCCGCCGTCGCCACGTTTGTCCTTTGCTCCGTTCCCGATCCGATTCTGGGCTTGCGCGAACTGGCGCGCGTCGTGCGCCCCGGCGGGCAGGTCCTTCTGCTGGAACACATGCGCTCGGCCAGCCCCGTGTTGGGCGCGGTGATGGACGCAATCAATCCGCTCGTCGTGCGTATGATGGGCGCAAACATCAACCGCCGCACGGTGGAGAATGTGCGGGCGTCCGGCCTGTCAGTTGAATCGGTTGAAGATTTGGGGATGGGCGGAATTTTCAAGTTGATCGCTGCCAGAGTCTAACGTCATTCCACGATCAACTTCCCCCGCAGCATTCCCATCTGGCATTGAAATTCGAACTCGCCCGCTTTATCGGGCATGAACTCGATCGGCACGGTTTCGCCTTCGGGGAGTTTCGCACTCTTCTTGAAGTCGGGGATCAGCACCATCTCGGAACACGAAGCCGATTCGGCGCGGACGAAATTCAACCGCACTGGCTTTCCTTTCTCGACGACAATCACATCGGGCGTGTAGCCGCCTTTGACGAGGATCATCGCTTCTTGATAGCCGCCGCTGGTCAGCGCGGCCTTCACGCCCGGCTTCTTCACCAGCCAGAAGAACCAGACGATGAAGGCGACGGCGGCGAGGCCCGCCAAAGTTACAAATATCTTGTCGGGAGTCATAGGTCTTCCTCCATTGCTGATTGTAG
>CAYYCF010000447.1:0-1981 GCA_964470235.1 uncultured Anaerolineales bacterium
AACGGAAAGATCGTCATCAGCGCCGCGGCGAGGAGGGCGGTGAGGTTCGGCATGTCACTCTGAGCCGCGCCCTGAGCGGAGCGGCGATCTTCCGCGTAGTCGAAGGAGCGGCGAAGAGTCTCGTCACCGAGATTCTTCGCCGCTTCGCGGCTCAGAATGACATTAGTTGCCAGTCTCTTCGCCAACAATCCCACCAGCCAGGCATCGGCGATCAAAACAAGAATGTTGAGCGCGTGATACGGCGCAGGGTTGGTCGCGCCAAACAAGGTTTGCATGACCCGCCAGAGGGTGAACGTGAGCGGGCGGTAATAGGGGAAGCCCGACGAGTCGATCCACATTTGCGCCAGCGGGCGGCCAAACATGAATTGAAAATTGGCGACATCGTCCCAGAAGAAGGGGAGCGAGAGAGTGGGGCCGTAGAGGGCGAGCGCGAGGAGCGGCGGCGTGAGCCAGAGAACGTATCGCGTGTAGCGCATTGGCCCGCTCTATTTTTTTTCTGGCAGCGGAGCTATACGGATACGTTCATCTTCGACGACTGAAAAATGACCGGCCCAATCCGTCCGGCTTTCCAACGCGGCCACAGCGACGCGGGCAACATGCCCGGATGAAGGCGCCGAGATTCGGAAAAGAACAATGCCGCACGAGGCGGGCAGGCCGGAACGATAGGCTAACTCGCCAAAGTCCTTGTCAAAAGTGATAAGGATGCGGTTTTCTGCCTGAGCGCGGGCAAGAACTTCTGCGTCGCCAATCCCCGGCGCGTCGGAACGTATCCAGACTACGTCATGCTCCTGCTGTCGCAGGGCGTTCACTGCATCGCCCGGGAAATTCTCATTGGCTAGCAGGCGCACGGTTTATGCCTCGGCCAGTGTGAAGGGATACACTCTCTCGATCTTTAATGTGTTGCTGGCGTAACTGAGGCAGGCGCGAATGTCTTCGGGCTGCAAACCGGGATAATTTCGCAAAATCTCGGCTTCAGCCCAACCCTGCGCCAAAAGATCGATGATGAATTCTACTGCCAGTCGCGTGCCTCTGACGACAGGTTTTCCTACAAGGATATTCGGATCAACGACGATGCGATCTTGCCAGTTCATAGGGTTACTCCATTTTGGTGCGGTTGACCCCAGTATACTACTGGCATCCGCAGTCCAACTTACTTTCCATTCATCCACTTCGTCGCCATGGATGCAAGGCCCGCCAGCGGCCCGTCGCGGCGGGTGCACGGGGGCAGCGAGTCGACGAAGAGGCGGCCATAGCGTTTGGTGAGCACGCGGCTGTCGAAGACGGCGACCACGCCGCGATCTTGTTTGGATCGAATCAGGCGGCCAAAGCCCTGCCGGAATCGCAAGATGGCTTCCGGCACGGAATAATCCATGAACGAGTTTTCGAAAACTTCGGAGCGGGCGGCGACGATAGGATCGCTCGGCACGTCGAACGGCAATTTGGCGATGAGGAGCGCCGAGAGCGCGTCGCCCGGCACGTCAATGCCTTCCCAGAAACTGCGCGTGCCCAACAGCACCGCTTTGTCCGCGGCGCGGAAACTTTCGAGCAGTTGGTGGCGCGACGAACCGGCAGTTTGATCGTAAAGGACGATTCCGGCGCGCTCCAACGGACCGCGCACCGCCTGCGCCGTTTGCTTCATTTGCGCGTGTGAAGTGAACAACGCCATCGTGCGGCCTTTCATCGCCTTTGCCAGATTGATCAGCCCGTTCTCCAACGCGCGCTGATGCCCCTGCCGGTCGCTCGGTTCCGGAATGTCGTTGACGATGTAGAGCAGGGTAGAACTTTCATAGTCGAACGGGGAGCCAACCGACAACTCATTGGCCGAATCGGCGTTGAGGCGGCGCTTGAGGTAATCGAACTCGCCCGCCGTCGTCAACGTGGCCGAAGTCAACACCACGCACTCTTTGTTGTTCCACAAGTGCTGTTCGATCAGCGGGCCGACGTTCAGCGGCGCGACGTGCAGCGATAATTTTTCGTCGCG
>CAYYCF010000448.1:0-1976 GCA_964470235.1 uncultured Anaerolineales bacterium
GCTTTATGAAACGGAAGTGCGCGGCGTGGACTCCATGCGGCGGATGGGCGAGGCGCTATTTGTTTGATGGTCTACCGCAGAGGTCGCAGAGTGCGCTGAGTTCCTTTGCCGGAACTCTCAATTCGTTATCTCCGCGTTCTTCGCGTACTCTGCGGTTGAATCTTCCGGGCGCATGGTGACCACAATCCACCGCCTCAACCGCGCCCTGGCCGAAATCCTCTACGGCATGGCGCTCCACGATCAGGTGCGGGCATTGGCGCGCCAGCGCGGCAGTTTAGAGCATCTCTTTGTGTTGATCAGCTTCGGCGACTTGCTCGGCTTGCCGATTCTTCCGCCGTACTACAGCATGCGCCTTCTGCCATTTGTCGTGCCGTTGATCAACAATTGGCGGCGGCGCATGTTGCGCGAGCGCGATGTCACTGATATGATGTTTTGACCTATGCGCCCACAAACTTTCACCCAACTCACCCCGCACATCTTCAAACTCGAACAGCCCTTCCGCGTGCCGGTCGGCGTGTGGCTCGTCAAAAGCGACGACGGCTGGACGGTGGTTGACGCCGGAGCGCCCTCCTTTGAGGACGCTCTTTTCCAACAGATTTTGAAACAGACCGGCGGCGCGCGCCCCAAACTACTCATCCTCACTCACGGCCACCTCGGCCATGCCGCCGCCGCCCAGCGCATGCACGACGAATGGGGCGTGCCGATTGCCGCCGGTCGTTTGGAAATACCCTACCTCACCGGCCCGCAGCGTTACAACAAAATCCCGGCGGACTCTTTTCTTTACCGCCTCATCCAGCTTTCGCCGCCGCCGATGATTGGCCGCAACGCGCGCTACCCGCTGGACGAGGGTATGCGCCTCGACGGGTTGGAAGTATTTCACGCGCCGGGCCATGCGCCGGGCATGGTGGCGCTTTTGCACCGCGCCGACCGGGCATTGATCTGCGGCGACGTTTTCGCGAGCCTGGGCGGTAAAGTAGGCGACCCGTTTGCGCCGTTCACCTACGACGTGAAACTCAACCGCCAATCGCAAGCCAAACTCGCCGCGCTGGATTTCGAGCACCTGTTGCCCAGCCACGGCCCGCCGCTGATGAACAGCGGCCGCCAGCAAGCGCGGGCCTGGGTGGAGAAGCGGAAGAAATGATCGTCAACGGATGCAACGGATGGAACGGATTTGTTATCCGTTGTATCCGTTCCATCCGTTGATGGATTCTGTGAGGCAATTATGGACTTAGGTCTCAAAGACAAGATCGCCTTTGTGGCCGCGGCCAGCAGAGGGTTAGGCGCGGCCACTGCCCGTCAACTGGCGTGTGAGGGCGCGAAGGTCGCCATCAACTCCCGCGATGCCGCCAAACTCAACGCCACCGCTGAAACCATTCGCAAAGAATCCGGCGTGCAGGTGATCGCCATCCCCGGCGATGTCACGTCGCCTGCCGACATCGAGCGCATGATCGGCGAAACGGTCAAGCAGTTTGGCGGCCTCGATATTTTGGTGACCAACTCCGGCGGCCCGCCGGCCGGGCGCTTCGACGACTTCGACGACGATGCCTGGCGCAAAGCCACCGACCTCATGATCATGTGCGCCGTGCGCCTGATCCGCGCCTCGCTGCCGCACTTGCGAAAGTCGAAAGCCGCCTCCGTCCTCACCCTTACCTCGATGTCAACCAAACAGCCGCTCGCCAATTTGGTGCTGTCCAATTCGGTCCGATTGGCGGTGGTTGGCTTGACGAAGAGCCTGGCCCTCGAATTGGGCAATGAGGGCATCCGGTTTAATAGCATCCTTCCGGCCTTCACCGAAACCGAGCGCATCGTCGAGTTGATGACCGACCGCGCGAAGCGCACCGGGGCGACGGTGGAAGAGGAGATCAAAAAGCAGGCGGCGGCGAGTCCGTTCGGGCGCATGGGCACGCCGGGTGAATTCGGCAACGTCGCCGCCTTCCTCTGCTCGCCCGCCGCGTCGTATCTCACCGGCGTCATGC
>CAYYCF010000449.1:0-1973 GCA_964470235.1 uncultured Anaerolineales bacterium
CGGATATATCTTGCCGCCCTTCTTCACGTTTTTGACGATGATGGTGAGGTAGGCTTTGTTTTTCAGCAGGGGATAAAGCGATTCGTAAATGGCGCACAGCCTGTCGAGGAACTGATCGTAATCGGCGATGTTGCCCACGTCGTCCGGGTCGTCGGAGTAGAACACGTCCAGCCCGGCGGCGCGGCGTTTTTGTTGTGTTGCCGAACCGTGCATTCTCAACATATCCCAATACGGCGGCGAAGTCAGAACGTAGTCAACGGGCGGCAGGCCGAGTTTGGCCGCGTCGGCGGCGTTGGCGTTGAAGAGTTGCGGGCGATATTTCTTGGGAAAGCGCGTCCCTAGGGCTGTGATTTCGTCGGCGATGATCTTCTGCGCGAGATCGGCGTATTTGGGGTTGAGTTCAATGCCGACGCTGCGCCGACGGGCGCGCAGGGCGGCGACGAGCGCGCTTCCGGTGCCGGCCATCGGGTCCAGCACTGTTTGCCCTTCTTTGGTGAAGAAGCGGATAAATTCTTCCGCCAGCGTTTCCGGAAATTTGGCCGGATGCTGCAGCACGCCTTTTTTGCGCGGCGGCGGGTTGTGCGCGAACCATGACTTTTGAAATTTGAGCCACTCGCGCGGGGTGAGATCGTTGAGGAGGTTGCGGCGCATTGGGGCGTGAGGTGTGACGCGTGACACGTGAGGCGTGACAGTCACGCCTCATGCGTCACGTGTCACGGATTCTGATACACTCTCAAGTCGTCAAACACCGCCGTAAAATTCTTCGTCACATTCGACCCCACCCACAGGCCAAAGCGCCCGCTGGCGAAGATCGAATCGCTGGCCGTGCCGAGTCGTTCTCCGTTAATGAACACGGTCAGGCTGCTGCCTTTCGTCTCTACGCGGAGGGTGTTGGCCGCATTCACGCCGCGTTTGATGGCAGTGGATTGAGACCAATCAATCAATGCCGTGCCGGCGCCGCCGACCAATCGCATCAGACGATAGCGCCCCTCGCAATCAACTTGAATAACGTAGTAGTTGTTGGCGTCCAATATGCGGAACATCAATCCGAATTTGTCGCCACTGCCGCAGCCTGTGGGAAGGGCGGTGCTGACCTCGGCGCGGAAATCGCCCCCCTGCCGGCCGATGATGCGGTATGAAAACGTGCCAGGAGTTTTTTGAATGTACGTGAGCGCGCCGCCGCTGACGGCTATGTTGGAGTCAGCGGTATCGCCTACCGCCCACGGCCCGGCAGTGTCGAAGAGGTCTTCAAAGATCAGCGCGCCTGTTGTGTTAGCGGCGGCCGTGTTGACCGGAAGCGCGGCAACGGTGGCGGTTGGCGCGGCTGTATTTTCCGACGTGGGGGTGTCGGCCGCGACCGGCGTGTCTGGCGAAACCGCAGGCATGATGAGCGGAACCGGCGTGCTGGTCGGTCGCCCGGCCGGTAGCAAAGAGGTGGGCACCAGGGCGGTGAGGGTGGCGGCCACGCCGGAATCGATCACCGCCTGGCGCGGCGCGCAGGCAGAAAGCAGAGACAACGAGAGGATAAGACCAAGCGCGATACGTTTCATAGTTTGCGAAGTGCGCCCATTATACAGAAAAAAACGGCGCATCCGTGTTGAAATGGATGCGCCGCCTTATTAGACACCGGTGTGTTTCCAAAAACACCCCGTGTCCTAAACCGGTTACTGATTGATGGAGTAAACCGTGATGTCGTCGAACACCACCGTCAAGTTCGGAGTCAAGCGCGAAGCCACGTACAGGCCGATCAGGCCCTCGGCAAACGTGCCGTCGGTGACGGTGGTGATGAATTGATCGTTGGCATACAGGCTGATCTGATCGCCCACCGCGCGCACGCCCAGCACGTTCTTCTGGCCGAGTTTAAGAATGGCGGTCGAGTCGGTAAAGTCCACGACGGTTTCGAATAGGCCGTCCACGCGCTTGAGCATTTTGTATTTGCCGTCGCACGACACGCCGAACACGTAGAAGTTGGC
>CAYYCF010000450.1:0-1965 GCA_964470235.1 uncultured Anaerolineales bacterium
CGAGATACGGGTCCATCCCCGGAAATGGCGTCGGCATAGTCGTATTTTATACCCCGCGTCCGGCGCGAGTCAATCAACCTCATCCGCCAATATGCGCGCGCGCTCCCAGGCGGGCGCGTTTTCGTTGTCGGCCAGCATCTGGCGCATTTCGAATATTTGGTCGCGCATCAGGGCCGCTTTCTCGAACTCCAGCGCCTGCGCCGCCGTCTTCATTTCCTTTTCCAACTCTTTGATCATTTTCACAAGATCCGCCCGGGGGAGTTGAGCCGGGGAACCGGCGTGATACTCGGCGCGTTCTTCCGCAACGGCTCGCACGCGCTCGGTGAGATCGCGCACGCTCTTGACGATGCTGGCCGGGATGATGCCGTGCTGCTCGTTGTGCTTTTGCTGAACGGCGCGGCGGCGGTCGGTTTCGTCAATGGCCGACTTCATCGAGTCCGTCATCTTGTCGGCATACATGATCACTTTGCCGTTGATGTGCCGCGCCGCGCGGCCGGTGGTCTGCAGAAGCGAAGTGTGACTGCGGAGAAAACCCTCTTTATCCGCGTCGAGGATGGCCACCAGCGAAACCTCCGGCAGGTCGAGCCCCTCGCGCAGAAGGTTGATGCCCACCACCACGTCGAACACGCCCAACCGCAGATCGCGCAAGATGCCGACGCGATCCAGTGTTTCCACTTCCGAGTGCAAGTAGTGCACTTTGATTCCGAGTTCGAGCAAATACTCGGACAGAGTCTCGGCCATGCGCTTGGTGAGCGTAGTGACCAGCACACGCTCACCCCTTTCAACCCGCTGCCTAATCTCCACAATCAAATTGTCAATCTGACCGGCGGTGGGGCGCACTTCCACAACCGGATCCACGAGTCCGGTCGGGCGGATGATTTGCTGGACGACTCGATTCGCCTTGCCCAATTCGTACGGCCCCGGCGTGGCCGAGGTGTAAATCGTCTGCCCCATGCGTTCTTCGAATTCGTCAAAGTTCAACGGGCGGTTGTCCAGCGCCGACGGCAGGCGGAAGCCGTATTCGGTCAGCACCGTTTTGCGCGAGCGGTCGCCGCCGAACATGCCGCGAATTTGCGGCACACTCATATGGCTTTCGTCAATCACCAGCAGATAGTCGGCGGGGAAGTAATCAATCAGCGTCCACGGCGGCGTTCCGGCCGCGCGTTGATCCATGTGCCGCGAATAGTTCTCGATGCCGGAGCAGTAGCCTACTTCTTTGAGCATTTCGAGATCGTAGCGGGTGCGCTGTTCGATGCGCTGGGCTTGCAGCAGTTTTTCGCCGTCTTTGAAGGTTTTGATTTGCGATTCCAGTTCGGCTTCGATGTCGGCGATGGCCTTCTTGAGTTTCTCTTCGTCGGTGATGAAGTGCCGCGCCGGGTAGATGTCCAGCGTTTCGTGCTGGGCCAGAATCTCGCCGGTCAGTTGATCGACTTCCATCATGCGCTCGATCTCGTCGCCGAACAGGTCAATGCGGTATACCACTTCCGAATAGGCCGGCATCACTTCCAGCGTGTCGCCGCGCACGCGGAACGTGCCGAGTTTGAGTTCTTGATCGTTGCGGGTGTAATGGATTTCCACCAGCCGCCGGAGGAGCGTGTTGCGACGGACGGACTCGCCCTTTTTGAGATTGATGACCACTTTGCCGAACGCTTCCGGCGAGCCCAGGCCGTAAATGCACGACACGGAGGCGACGATGATCACGTCCTTGCGGCTGAGCAGGGCGGTGGTGGCGGCCAGCCTCAGCCGCTCGATCTCTTCGTTGATGTCGGTCTCTTTTTCGATATAGAGGTCGTGCCGGGGAACGTAGGCTTCAGGTTGATAATAATCATAATAGGACACAAAGTATTCGACCGCATTCTTGGGAAAGAACTCTCTGAACTCAGCGTACAACTGCGCGGCCAGCGTTTTGTTGTGCGCCATGATCAGGGTGGGGCGCTGAGTTTGGGCGATGAGGTTGGCGATGGT
>CAYYCF010000451.1:0-1962 GCA_964470235.1 uncultured Anaerolineales bacterium
CGTTTGAAGCGCAGGTGACATCCGCTTGCGCCGCATCAAGAATCGTTGCCGGCATTTCGACCGTTGCCTCGGGCATTACGTGGATACACTTGCGCGCTCATCTTTCGGATGGTTTATAACATCATATTCCTCGCCCTCCTCCTTGCCGCGTGCGCCGCGCCAGCCCCGCCGCTGGAGATCGCCACTGTCACTCCCACACTCCCATACGCCCATACTTCAACTCCCCCTCTCACGCCAACTTCGGCCCCCACCCTCGAACCGACGCCGACCCCGATCCCCGTTCCGCCCAAAGTTCTCATCATTTCAATTGACGGCCTGCGGCCCGACGGCTTGCTGGCGGCGGACGCCCCGGCTATTTTAGCGTTGGCTCAACGCGGGTCGTACACTTGGGACGCGCAGACGATCTTCCCGCCGGTAACACTGCCTGCTCACGCCTCGATGCTTTCCGGCGACACGCCCGACGTTCACGGCCTCACCTGGAACGATAATTTGCCAGGACGCGGAAAAATCACCGTGCCGACTATTCTCTCAATCGCGCACGAGGCCGGATACCGTACGGTGATGGTGGTGGGCAAAGAAAAGTTGACGCAGTTGAATGCGCCGGGGTCGGTGGACGCCTACGTTTACGCCACCGGCGGCGATCAAGACGTGGCCGATCAAACCGTGACGCAAATCCAAGCTGGATTCGATCTCATGTTCGTGCATTTGCCAAACGTAGACTACTTCGGTCATTCGGCGGGGTGGATGTCGGAAACATACATTGCCGAAATTGCGAGCACCGATACTGCTGTGGGACGCATCTTGGCCGCCCTGCCCGAAAACACAACCGTTATTCTCACCGCCGACCACGGCGGGCACGACAAGATTCACGGCTCGAACACGCCCACCGACATGACCATTCCGTGGATTATTGCCGGGCCGAATGTGATACCTGATCACTTGCTTGGCGCGCGCGTTACCACGACGGACACTGCCGCCACCGCCGCATTCGTATTCGGACTTTCGCTCCCGCCGGACGCGGTCGGCCAGCCGGTCTACGAAGCATTCGGCCAAACCGCGCCCGATCTTTTGCGGGGAACATGGCAAGGCGGCACGGCGCAACTTCCGGCGCGATCTGAAATGCCCGCCGCCGTGCTAAACGGGTTGATCTACGTTCCCGGCGGTTTCGGCGGCGAGACGGTGTTTCAAGCCTATGATCCCGGGGGCGAAGCCTGGATCGATCTCGCGCCGCTTCCGTCGGGGCGGCATCACGCCATGGCGGCGGCCGCCGACGGAAAAATATATTTGTTCGGCGGAGCCGCCGTGAACTCAGAGACCGGCACGCCGAATGTATTCGCCTACGATCCCGACCGCAATTCATGGACGGAGAAGAGTCCCATGCCCGAGCCGCGTCTGGCCGCAGCGGCTGTCACGCTCGATGGACAAATATACATCGTCGGGGGAGTGGGAGAATCGCAGGATTTGTTGGCCTACGATCCGGCGCGTGATATTTGGCGCAGGCTGGCCGCGCTCAACCATCCGCGTGAACACCTGGCCGCCGCCGCGCTGGGCGGCGAAATTTATGCCCTCGGCGGGCGGTGGGCCGGACTTGGCGAAACGAATTCGGTGGAGATTTACGATCCGCAAACGGACACGTGGCGCGAGGGCCCGCCTCTGCTCCGGCCACAGGCCGGTTTCGGCGCCGCCGTGATCGAAGATCATATCCTGGTCGCCGGAGGCGAGGTTCTGATGATCGGAAATGAAACGCTGGCCGCCGTCGAAGTTTTCGATCCGGATACTCAAACGTGGTCGTTTGCTCCCGACATGCCCATCGCACTGCACGGCCTGGCCGTCGCGGCGGCAGATAACCGGCTGTACCTTCTCGGCGGTTCGTCTCGCGCCGGAGCCATTGAAAATCTTGGACGTGTATTAGTTTCCTTAAGTCTGCAAAGTTGATGTAGCTGAGTCAAGTTTTCAAGCGGC
>CAYYCF010000452.1:0-1959 GCA_964470235.1 uncultured Anaerolineales bacterium
GCTTGAGCATTTTGTATTTGCCGTCGCACGACACGCCGAACACGTAGAAGTTGGCGTTGTCTTTATAGCGGAAGACCAACCCCCAGTAATCTCCGGCCTTGCATTTTGTGTTAGGAACCACCGCCGTGCCGGTCAGGTAGATGTTGCCGGTCTTGCGGCCATTGAACGTCCATTCAATATTTTCGACTTGCTTGCTCACCAGTGTGTAATTCTCTTCAGCGATCATAATTTGGCCCGAACCGGATGAGGAGTCGAATTCGTTCCAGTAATCGGCGAGGAGAAAATCTTCTTGAATGATGGGCGTGGGGTTGGCCCCGGCCAGCGGGTCTTGCGGGTTGGCGGAGACAACGGGAGCCGAAGTGGCCGCTGACGCCGGAGGCGGCAAGGGCGTAGGCGTATCGGCGGCGGGTTGCACGACAAATGTTGGCGGTGCGGCGGAGGTCACTTCCACCACCACGGTGACGGGCACTTCCACCGGCACTTGCACCGTGACGGGCACTTCCACCGGCACTTGCTGAGGCGGCTGCGCTTGCACGGTGCCGGCCACCTGGACGGCAACAGTCGCGTCCACGTTCGGACTGTTCAAGCCGCACGCCGTCATCAGCACGCTGAACACGGCTAAAGTCAATAAAGATTTTTTCATTGTTGAGCCTCTCTAGGTTTTCGCAAAACTCATTGACTACAGATAAATCGGACGTGAACGGATGGAATTATCCTGTCCATCCAATGCGTCCTCAAAAATACACCGTGATGGGCGCTAGGGAAAGAGTACTACCTTCCCGCTTTCACCGGAGGCCATTACTTGGAAGGCCTGGTCATATTCTTCAAGTTTGAAGCGGTGCGTAATCACGGGCGACAAATCAACCGCGCCGGAGCGCACCAGCCCCCGGCTTTGATACCACGTTTCCCACAGCCTGCGGCCAGAGATGCCGTACACTTTTGCCGCTTTGAAAACGATGTGATGATTCCAGTCGAACGTGAACGGGCCCGGCGAGACTCCCAACAACGCCGCCTCGCCGCCCGGCTTGAGTAACGTAAATCCTTGATCGATGGCCGACACCGCGCCCGACATTTCGAGCAGAACATCCACGCCCTCGCCGTCGGTGGCCTCGCGCACGATTGTCACCACGTCGCCGTCGCGCGGGTTGATCGCCAGATCGGCTCCGGCCTGGCGCGCCATGTCGAGCCGATAATCACTCACGTCCGTCGCGTAAATGGAGCGCGCCCCCGCCGCCTTCGCCACCATGATCGCCATCACCCCCACCGGGCCGCATCCGGTGACCAAAACTTTTTTTGCGGTCACGTCGGTAGCATACGCGGTATGCACCGCATTGCCGAAGTTTTCTTGCAAGGCCGCGATCTCGGCCGGCATAGTCGGCGGCTGCTTCCAGGCGTTCTGCGCAGGGATGGAAATGTACTCGGCGAAACCGCCGTCGCGGTCCACTCCGATCAGGCGCGTGTTTTCGCAGATGTGCCCGCGCCCGGTGCGGCAATATTGACAGATGTTGCAGATGACGTGGCTTTCGAGCGAAACAAAATCGCCGATGGCCGGTTCGCTCACCATGGCCCCGCGCGCCACCACGTCGCCGCACACTTCATGTCCGACGATGACCGGCGGCTTGATGCGGCTCTCCGCCCACTTGTCCCATTTGTAAATGTGCAAATCGGTGCCGCAAATGGAGGCGGCTCGCACTTTCACCAGCACGTCCGCCGGCCCGATTTCGGGGATGGGTCGTTGTGCCATCTCCAAACCGGATGCGGCGCGCGGTTTGATCACCGCTTTCATCATTGCGCCCATGAATGAATTCTCCCGTAGAAACGTTCCGGCAGAACGTCTCCCGCCGGAGCGCGCACGGGGGAAGTATAACATAGGGATGGTACGCGGGTTTATAATCCCCACATGCCCTCCCCGCTCTCCCGCCGCGCCCTCCGCGTTCACCAACGCCTGCTCGATCATTA
>CAYYCF010000453.1:0-1942 GCA_964470235.1 uncultured Anaerolineales bacterium
AGATGCAATCGGTCGTGTTCGTTGGTGAAAGATAGAAGCTCCTGCGCGGTGGTCGGGCCGAAGAGGGCGTGGCGGGCGGGGCGCTCCCAGTCGGCAGGAGATAATTGGTCAAGCGTTGAGAGTGTCGCCCGCCGGGCGTCGGCAAAGGCGGCCAGCGCCTCGGGGCCGGATTGAGCGTGGTAATTGCGCGCCACTGCCCAAGGGTCGCTATCCACGGCAGAGATGAACGGGTTGGATTCTTCGACGATCCTCATCAACCGCGGTTGATTCACTTCGACTTCCACATCGCGCAGGTGGCACATGATTTCGGTGACGGACCACTCAGCATCGGCGGGGCGCCGCCGCCACTGCTTTTCCGTGAGACCGGCGGCTGTCGTTTGCAGCACGGCGAGCGATGCCGCTTGCTGCGCCCGCACCGAACGCGGCGTGGCCGGGTGCGCCGGAAGCGTGTCGAGGTAATTCGAGTCGCGCACCCACTTGAAGAAATCGGCCAGCGTGCCTTGACCGGCCAATTGCGAATAGGCTCCGGCGGGGGGCCGCGCCGTGCGGGGCGCGATCCAAAAGGCGTTGAGCCCCATCGCGTGCGCGGGCGTGATGTCTTGCGGCCAGTCGTTGCCGATCATCAAGACTTCGTCGGGGTGGCGGTCGAGCCACGCCAGCATTTCCGCAAAATATTCGGGGTGCGGTTTGGCGAAATGCATAAATTCGTAAGTGGTGACGAGCGAGTACGGAAATTCCCCGATGCCGACTCCGGCCCACTCGAGCCGCTGTAATACGGCCGACCGCGGAAAAAACGTGTTGGTGGCGATGGCGACTTCCAGGCCGGCGTCAAAGGCCCATTGCATCATCGTTCTGGCTTCCGGTATGACGGTCGTTTTACTTCGCAGGGCGCCAAACTTATCGGCGTAAAATGATTCGATGCGTGGTTTGACGGCCTCCGGCCGCAGATTGACGGCAGGATAAAAGTGATCGGCGAAGGCCTGCTCCAAAGTGCGGCCGGGGTCGGCGTTGGCGAACATGGCCTGCGCCCCGGCGGCCAATTCGTTGGCGAGAGTCTGCGGCGACAGGAGGTCTGCCAGGTGCGCGGCCAGTGACGTGATGTATGCCGGCAGGAATGTATCGAGGCTGTTGCCTAACAGGGTGTCGTCGAGATCGAACAACAACGCGCGAACGGGCATGAAGAGTTCCCTAATGACTCCCGCTCAGCCGAGCGGGAACTTGAAGGCGGAGTCGAACTCGTGGCAATGACCGCAGCCGATGGCCGGTTCGGCCACCAAGCCGCCGATTTGACTGCACGAGGCGGCTACGGTCATTTTGCGGTTGAAGCCGAGAAAGCCTTTGCCAATTTGACTGCTGAGGGTGAGATGAGGGCAGGCGTTCGCCAAAAGCAAACGCGGCACCGGACACGACTTGCAGAGATCGGGCGACCACCGTGCGGCGGCGTCGTTGCGCCGGGGCAGACGACATTCCTGAAGGCTGCGGCCGCGGTTGAAGTCCGCGTAATAGAATTTACAATCCGCGCCGGAGGGAGTGCGCATGAGAATGCGGAATGCGGAATGCAGAATGCGGAATGGCATTATTCACCATTCATCATTCCGCATTCCGCATTTGTTTTACACCCGGGTCAAATACTCGCCGGTGGTGGTGCTGACGCGAATCACGTCGTCCACTTTGACGAACTGCGGCACCTGCACGCGCAGGCCGGACTCGGTGGTGACCAGTTTGTTGACGTTGTTGGCGGTGTCGCCGCGCACGGCCACTTCCGACTCGACGACTTTCAATTCCACCGCCGGCGGCAGTTCCACGTCAATGGCCTCGCCGTTGTAAAATGTCAATTTCACCTCCATGCCGTCTTTGAGGTAATCCGCCGACTCGCCGAGCAGGTTTTTGTTCAGCGCCGGCTGTTCGTAGGATTCGGTGTCCATGAAGAAATACAGGTCGC
>CAYYCF010000454.1:0-1939 GCA_964470235.1 uncultured Anaerolineales bacterium
CGCTGAGAATCTCGTTCGGGCGCACGGCGAGGTCAATCCCATCCGCCGCCACCACGCCGCCAAAGCGTTTGGAAAGTCTTTCGATCACCAGCACCGCGCCGTCGGCATTTGCCGGATTCGCCGGACGAAGGCGCAATTTAATCTCGCGCTCACGCTCCGGTTGTACCTGCAACTCCTCGGGCTTCAGCGCGGCCAGGCGCACGGCCTCCGGGATCAGCCCTTTCCGCCGGTACAGCATCACCAGCACGAGGATGATCCCGTAGACGAGGTGAATGCCGCGCACGAGTTCCAGTTTCGCCAGCCACGCGCTCCCGACCAGTTTGCCCAGCGCCTGCACCCAACTGGTCATCTCTTGCAACACGACCGATTGGAGGATGGAGAGCAGAACCGCGCCGACGACCACGCCGGGGATACTGCCCATGCCGCCGAGGATCACCATGACCAGAATCCCGATGGACACCGGCAGGCGGAACATTTCCGGGGTAGCGGTACTGAGTTTGGAGACGAGCGTCGTCCCGGCGGTGGCGGCAAAGGCCGCGCCCATGCCGAAGGCCAGCAATTTGAAATAGACGTGATCCACGCCGAGGCATCCGGCCGCCAGTTCGTCATCGCGCAGGGCGCGCCACGCCCGCCCGACACGCGAGTGCTTGAGGCGCGCCACGATGAACAGTGCCAGCACGACTTCGGTCAGCACGAGGTAGTAGAAAGGCAGTGGATTGAAGCCGAAGTTGAACCCGAAGAGCGACGGCGCGCGCACTCCGGTCAGCCCGGCCGGGCCGCCAGTGATGGCCGGTGTGTTGCGAATAATCACCGGGATGATCTCGCCGAAGGCCAGGGTGACAATGGCGAGGTAGTCGCCTTTGAGCCGGAGCGTGGGGATGCCGATGAGCAGACTCACTCCGGCGGCCAACAGCGCGCCGATGGGCAACACGATCCAGAAGTTGAACTGGAAACGCACGAGCTCCGGCAGGCCAGCCCCTTGAGAGACGCGGGCGACGAATCCGATCTGCTCCAGCAGGCTCCAGCCGGTGCCCCACTCCGGGCGGAGTTGGGCCGAGGCTAGAATGCCATAGGTATACGCGCCGATGGCGAAGAAACCGGCGTAGCCCAAGTTGAGCAGACCGGCAAAGCCGACGACCAGATTCAGGCCGAGGGCGAGGAGGACGTAGATCCCGGCGTTGGTGGCCGCGTCAATGTCGCGCGGGCTGCGGTTAAGGAGGGGGAAGAGGAACGCGGCGAAAAAGATGGCGCCGACGATGACTCGCGTGAAAGGTGATTTGGCGGTGCGGTCTCGCAGAGCGGAAAGCCGGGCGCAGAACATAAGCCCCCCGCTACGCCCGCGCCTGCGCCCGGAGGCCGAGCAATCCCGTCGGCCTGAAGACGAGCGTGAGGATCAAGATCGAGAAGACGATCACGTCCACCCACTTGACGGCGACGAAGTGCCCGCCCAACGACTCCACCAGGCCGATGAGCAGGCCGCCGAGCATCGCCCCCACCACGTTACCGATGCCGCCCAGCACCGCCGCCGTGAACGCCCGCATCCCGGCCATGAAGCCCATGGCGAAACTGATCTGACGGTAGTACAGCCCGTGCATCATCCCCGCGGCGCCGGCCAACGCCGAGCCGAGAAAGAACGTGAGGGCGATGATGCGGTTGATCTCGATCCCCATCATCTGCGCGGCCTCGGCGTCGGCGGCGGTGGCGCGCATCGCCTTGCCCAGCGTGGTACGCTGGACGAGTGCGTGCAGGCCGAGCATCAACAGCAGCGCGCTCACCGTCAGCAAGAGTTCACGGAACTGATACGTCACGCCGCCGATCTGCCAGCGCACGTCGGGCAGCACGTTGGGGAAAGCCAGCACGTTTGGGCCGCGCGCCAGCATGAGAATGTTGACCAGGATGAACGATACGCCGATGGTGGTGATCATGGGCGTGACGCCCG
>CAYYCF010000455.1:0-1929 GCA_964470235.1 uncultured Anaerolineales bacterium
GCGCTTCAACCGCTTGAGCGCCGTGAACAATTGCTCGGCGTCCGAAATCGGGCAGCGGTAGTCGTTCTCCTGATGTTCTATCGCCAGCGGCGTGCGAATGTCCCGGACGTAAGCCAGCGGCGACTGCTTCCAACTTTTCTCTAAATTATCGAACGGCATCGCGTCGTCAAACTCGCGCTCAAGAAAGTGCGGGATGTCGGTGACGCCGTAAAACGAGATCATGTTGTACAGGCCGCGCTGCGCCCAGGCGCAGGCGAAGCGGTCGTCGTGTCCCACGATCCACGCCGCCATGTATCCGGCGTAACTGCCGCCGGTCAGCGCCATGCGTTTTGAATCAATGAAGCCCGTCGCAGCCACGCGATCCACGCCCGTGAGAATGTCGCGCATCACGTGGTCGCCCCAATCGCCGGTGATAATCGTCGTGTGCTCTTCGCCGTAACCGTCCGAGCCGCGCGGGTTGCAGTAGAACACCGCATAACCGCGCGCCGCGTGCAGTTGCATTTCCAGCCACAGGCTGGGCGTGCTTGGCCCCCACATGACGTGCGGCCCGCCGTGCACGTTCACTGCCAGCGGATACTTTTTGCCTTTGCGAAATTTGCCCGGCTTGATCAGCCAGCCTTGAATGGCCCGGCCATCGGGCGCGGCGTAATTCAACTCTTCCGTCTTGGCAATCTCCACCTGCGCCAGCACACCGCCGTTGAAATCGCTCAACCGTTTTTCTGATTTGCCGTCGGATCGCGCCGTATACAGATCGACCGGCCGCTCCGGCGTGCAGGCGGCGAACGCCAATTGATTCGACTTCGACAACGAGAACCCCAGCACCGCCCGCCGCCCGCCGATCATTTTCTCGACGGCGCCGCCCGCCTGAGTTGCGGCGGCGCGCACCCGGTAGATTCCGGTGTCGCCGTGATCCCCCGCTTGAAAATACAGCCAGCGCGAGTCCGCCGACCACTGGAAATGCTCGACGACTCGATCCAGTTCGAGCGTGAGATCGCGCGCCGCGCCGCCGCTGGTCGGCATTACGGCCAGATGCTGCGTCCGCCCCGTCGATCCGGTTTCGACCTGTCGCAGAGTCGCGATCCATTTTCCATCCGACGACACCTCCGGCGCCGCATAATCGTGGCCGGGCTTCGTCAAACGCCGGAAAGGTTTGCGCCTCCCCACTGCCGACAAACGAACCAGGTCAACGTGCTCCCACGGATCGGTGTCGGGCGTGCGTGACTGAGCCGAGATAATGTGTTGGCCGTCGTTCGTCCACGTGATCTGGGTGAAGTCCAATTCGCCGTCGGTGAGGCGATACGGTTTCGGCGGTTTGCTCTCGGCGTCCGGCACGTTCATCACGTAAATATGCCAGCGGCGGTCGTCGAAAAACTCCGTGCCGCTCCGGTACGGCAATCGTGTGATGATTCGCGGATCCGTTTTCTCTTTTTCTCTTTCTTTTTCTCTCTCTTTCCTCTGTTGTAACGCCAACAATGATTCCGCCTCTGCTTCCTCTCGCCCCGAATCTTCGCGCCGTCTTTCTTCGGCGTTCACCGGCGCGGCAAACGCGATCCGTTTTCCATCGGGGCTCCACGCCAGCCGTGTTCCGGCGGCGCTCCAGGCCGGCAGTGAAAGGCCGTTGGGCATGGACGTGATTGCGCGCGCTTCGCCGCCGTCCAGCCCGATCAAATACAACTGGCTTTTGCCGTCGCGATTCGAGATGAAAGCGAGCGTGCTTCCATCCGGACTCCAGCGCGGCGAGTGAGCCGAACCGCCGCCAAACGTGAACTGCCGCAGGCGCCGCGGCCGGCCGTTCGGTTCCGCGATCCAAATGTTGCGGCGGTATTTGTTTTCCAGTTTGTCAATTGTCATTTTGACAAATGCGACGCGCGCTCCGTCCGGGCTGATCTGCGGGTCTTCGACGAATTGCAGGTTGTAGAGGTCTTCGGC
>CAYYCF010000456.1:0-1905 GCA_964470235.1 uncultured Anaerolineales bacterium
GAGCATCCCCGCTACATTCACAACGAACGCGGCTACGGCTACCGATTTCAGGCCATGGATTAGAGCCGCCACTGCGCGCGGCGGCGACGACGGAATTTCACTTCGCCCTCCCCGCTTCCAAAATAAACAGCACAAAATAGCCGATCAGCAGCAGCAGCCAACCGCCGAGTTCGACGAAATCGAGGAACTGCCGCCACGAGAAAGTGAAGTTCTCGCGCACGGCCTCGGTAATCCTCTCGAGCTGATCCAGCTTCCCGCGCACCGCCGCTTTCCATTCGTCAATATAAAACTCGTCCACGATCAGGCGGTAGAGCTGCGCCGTGTACCAGTCTCCGATGAGCAGAAGCCGCTGTTCGATCTTCTCGAAGTTGAGCAGGAGCGCGAGCCGCTGTTGTAAGGCCTGCCGCAGGACGCCGCTGGAAAAACTGAGCATGCGTTTGCTCTCCAACTCGCGGCTCACCTTTTCGAGGTTGCGCTCGATGGCCCGATCCAGCAGGCGGTATCGCAGAAGCTGGTAGTTGCCGATCTTCAACAATTCGATGTCGGATTGAAAGTCCCCTTCCGAATCGATAATCACCGCGCCCTCCCAGTCCACGATGGTGAGGTCGCGGTCGGAGTAGCGGGCGCGCGAGATCAGAGTCTGTTCGGCTTCGGTTTCGCTAAGGGTCTGGCTGCGGAGCAGGGCCGTCAACGCGAGGCGGTTCGCCTCCACGAAGCTGTCGGGCGCGGGGCCGGTGTCGGCGGCCAGGCAGACGATCCCGTATTCTTCGACAAACGCGCCGCCATATCCGGCTTCGCGCAAAACTTTTTCGCGCAGTTTAGCGTTGACGGCCTGTTTCAGTTTACCGCTCTCGGCGTTGAGCGCATCGCGCAGAGCGTAACTGCATTCGACCGACTGCACTTGCTCGTCGATCAACTGCCGCCGCATGATCACTTGCAGGCCGTCGATCTCCACGGCGCTCTGCCCCAGTTCGGCGAAGGCCGTGTCTATTTCGAGGAAGTATGGCGCGGATTTAGTGAGCGGCGGCTGTTTGCTCGCCAATCCCAATGCCTTCACGCTGTGCGGGAAGGCGATGAGGTAAACAACGCGGGCGTCAAGGGTGGCTGGCAAAGATATACATGGCTCTACTGAAAAAAGCCCATTTGAACCGCGAAGTCGCGAAGAACGCGAAGAAAAACAAGGGCAAATCCTTTGCGCCCTTCGCGTCTTCGCGGTGAGATCGCAGTTTTTTCAGGAGAGCCACCAGTAATTGTGGCACAAAACGCGGAACGCGCAACTCACCCTTCATACACCACTCGGCCATCGCACACCGTCAGCGCCGGGCGTGTATGCGCGATGGCCTCCGGCGGCGAGCTAAAAATATCGTCCGCTAACAAAACCATGTCCGCCGACAAGCCCGCGCGCAGTTGGCCTTTGAGATGCTCTTGAAATTCGGCGTAGGCCGCGTCGCGGGTGTAAGAAAGTATGGCGTCGGATAAAGTTTGGCTTTGATCGGGCAGGCCGGGCGCCCAGGGTCGGCGGGTGAGGGCGGCGTGGAGGCCGAGCATGGGGCTTTGATCCGCTATCGGCCAATCACTGCCGAAGACCAGGCGCGCTCCGGCCTGGCGCAAGGTTTGCCAGGCAAAGGCGTTTGCCCAGCGGGCGCGCCCGGCGCGGGTAGGCCACACGTCAAGTCCGTCGCGGGTGATGGCTTCGTGGATGGGCTGCATCGAAGCGATCACGCCCAGTTCCGCGAAGCGCGGCACGTCGTCGGGATGAATCAATTCGATATTCTCGATTCGGTGGCGGCTGTCGCGTTTGCCGTTGATCCTGGCGGCGGCTTCAAAGCCGTCGAGCGCACGGCGCACGGCGGCATCGCCGATGGCGTGAACGGCGATCTGGAGTCCGAGCCGGTCGGCTTCGAC
>CAYYCF010000457.1:0-1897 GCA_964470235.1 uncultured Anaerolineales bacterium
GCGGCCCGGCGGCAGTTGAGCCGTGAGGCCGGAGGGCAGCGTCATTTCATTCACGATTGGCGTGCCGTCCGCGGCGAACAAGGTTGCGCTTTCAATTTGCGGGTAGAGTGTCGCCAGTCGGTTTGCGGTTTGCGTGTCCTCAATGGCGTTGATCAACCAGATTGTTTCGCGCACGGTGCGCGCCGGGGCGACGCTGCACACGCGGCCATTGAAGCTGTGCGCGCGCGGCGCATCACGCCAGAGGAACGCAAACATGGGACGCGCGCGATCCGATGGCGTAAGATAGGCCGCCGCATCCGGCTTGCTTTCAATGGCTTCGGCTTGAACGCGCTCCGGGAAGTCGAAGGTGTCGAGATAGCCGGGGGTCTGCGGCCAGAGAACAAAATAATTGTAAGCGGTATTGATCGCAGAAAACAGAACGGCGATGCCAAGCGCGATGCCCGTGATCGGGCGCGGGAACCGCCGCCACACCGCCGCGCCGCCGACTCCGGCGATCAACATCACCGCCGCCACACTTCCGGCCAGGCGGCCAAAATGCTCCGGGTTTGCGCTCAGCGCGGCGGGGAAGAGCATGACGCCCAACCAGATCAACAACAAGCCGAACGGTGCTTCACGCCAACGGCGGAGGCAATAGGCCAAACCCACGACGAAGATAATGATCTGAATCGGATCGAGCAAGGGTTGGCCGGGGATGTTGTGCCGCGTGATTTCATCGCCATGCCACAGCAGGCCGCCGACCGCGCCCAAACTATTTGTCGGAAGGCGGGCCAACGTGAACGACTCGGCGGCGGCCTGCGCCGCACGGCGAGTCGCCCATTCGGGGTTCTGCGCGAAGAAGATGACGAGCGGCGCGGCGGCGAGGGCCAGCGCGGCCATGCACAGCGCGCCTTCGCGCCAGTTTGGTCTCCAACGCGGTCGCGCCAGCGTGAGCGAATACAAAGCAACCACGGCGACGGCGGCCGGCAAGAAATACGCGGCGGGATACGAATACAACGCCAGCCCCAACGCGCCGCCGCTGGCTGCTGCCCATTTCCACCCGCCGCGCGTCTGCCACAGCCAAAACAGGATGACGGCCAGTGTCATCAGCGCCGCCGCCGTCATTTGCTCCAGACCGATGCGGCTGAAGTTGACGAACCAAAACGTGAAGGCGGCGTGCGCGGCGGTGAAGAGCGCGGCGGCGCGCAGATCGGGAAAGAGGCTGCGCGCGAAAAGTGGAAGCGCGATCAACATGAACGCTCCGGCGATCTGCGAGGCGATGCGCCCGCCTTCGGCGGCAGGGCCGGTGACTTGAAAGACGAGGGCGATCAAATAAATCATCGCCGCCGGTATGCCTTGATCAATTTTGAAGAAGGGAACGAGCTCACCGTCTGTAGTCAATCGAAGCGCGGCCAGGGTGTGGAAGGCTTCGTCGGAGTCCAGGCCGGGAGGCAGTGTGGAGAGCGGGTTGGTAGTGTCGGCGCGCGCGCCAGGAGGGGCAAAGCGATAAAACCGCAGGGCAAGGCCGGCGGCGATGATCAAAACAAGTGCGCCGACGAACAGGCGGTGAGGTTTTGGGCCAGTCATTTTTCACCACAGAGAACACAGAGACCACGGAGAAACCATGGTCTTTCTCAGTGTTCTCTGTGCTCTCTGTGGTAAGTCAGGCAACAGAAATCTGTGATCCGTCCGGCGTTTTCACAACGTCAATGCGCGCCGGGAAAGCGTCTTTGAGATCGTCGAGATGCGTGACAACGAGAATGCGCCGAAAGTCGTCTTGAATGGCGTTGATGGCTTGCACCAACTTCTCGCGCCCCTGCGAATCCTGCGAGCCGAAGCCTTCGTCAATGATCAGCGTTTGCAACTGCGCTCCGGCGCGGCGGGCGAGGAGCTGCGAGAGGGCGATGCGAATGGCGAAGTT
>CAYYCF010000458.1:0-1880 GCA_964470235.1 uncultured Anaerolineales bacterium
TAGACAGGTAAACAGGTAGAGCAAGTAGCAGATGGATCGGTAGAGGCTGGCGCGATGGAACTCAAGAAGGCAACGTACTCTTCGCCGGGAGAGCCGGGTAAGCGAGGATTTGAGGATCTGGATTGCTTCAAGCTGGCTCTGGATGTAGTCGTAAACGCGCACGAGTTTGCCCGAAAATTGCCAGCCGAGGAGAAGTTCGACATGGCGGTGCAAGTCCGGGGATCATCGAAAAGCGTTACGGCAAACATAGCAGAGGGGTATGGTCGTTACCATTATCTGGACAGCCTGAAATTTTATTCCAACGCGCGCGGTTCGCTCAATGAAACGCTGGGACACTTTATCAATGCGCGAGCGTTGGGATACGTTGATCAGCCCTATTTTGATCAGCTCTACAACCTGGCGCGGCAAACAGAAAAAGCGCTCAATGGCTTTATGAACTACGTGCGAAAACAACGTGCTGGAAGTGAGCCACAGGGTGATCGAGCCATCCGTGAAGAGCGGGCTGATTATGAAACGGATACAACCCTGCCCGACATGCAAGCCGACGACGCGCCTGAATGACCTGTTCGCCTGTGTACCTGTCTACCTGTCTACCTGTCTACATACGCGCTGACTTTAGGAGCAACACATGACCAAAATCGCAGTCGTCGCCGTTGGCGGCAATTCACTGATCAAAGACGAAAAGCACCGCTCGGTGGCCGATCAATACGATGCCGCGCGTGAGACCATGCACCGCATCGCGGCCATGATCGCCGCCGGGTGGGATGTGGTCGTTACGCACGGCAACGGCCCGCAAGTGGGCTTTATTCTGCGCCGGTCGGAGTTGGCGCGCCGCGAATTGCACGAAGTGCCGCTCGATGCTTGCGGCGCCGACACCCAGGGCGCCATTGGCTACATGTTCCAAAAAGCGTTGCACAACGAGTTTAGGCGGCGGGGCATGAAGAAGGAAGCGGCCACCGTGGTGACGCAGGTGCTGGTGGACAAAAACGATCCCGCGTTTCAAACGCCTTCCAAACCCATTGGCTCGTTCATGAGCGAAGCGGACGCAAAGGTGAAAATAGAGAAGGAAGGCTGGGTGATGGTCGAGGATGCCGGGCGCGGGTGGCGGCGCGTGGTGGCCTCTCCGCTTCCGAAGGAAATCGTCGAACGCCAGGCGATCGAGTCGCTGATCAAAACCGGCTTCACCGTCATCGCCGTGGGCGGCGGCGGCATCCCGGTGGTGGAAGATGAACACGGCGATTTGATCGGCGTGGAGGCCGTGATTGACAAAGATTACGCCTCGTCGTTGCTGGCGAACAGCATTCAGGCCGATCTTTTCGTCATTTCAACCGCTGTCGAAAAAGCCGCTCTCAAATACAATAAGCCTGACCAGAAGTGGCTCGACACGATGACGCTGGCCGAAGCCAAACAGTATCTGGCCGAGGGGCATTTTGCCAAGGGCAGTATGGGGCCGAAGATTCAGGCCGTGATTTGGTATTTGGAAAGAGGCGGCAAGCGGGCGCTCATTACGAATCCCGAAAACATCGGTCGCGCCCTGGCTGGCGAAACCGGCACTTGGCTTGTGCCATAAAATTTATCCCGGTGAACAAGGAGGTGAAATCTATCGTATACTCGCACCAAGCGCTGTCGCACATCAACGGCACTGTCGTATTCACTGATTGACTATTGAAGGAGGAGTTTAGCGATGTTGAATAAAAAAATGTGGACCCTGGCGACGCTGACCATCATCGCCGCTTTTGTGGTCACCGCCTGTGGTGGCGCCGCTGCCGGACCCACCGCCACGCCCGAAGTCGTCGGCGGTTTCCAAATCCCTGCTATTGAAGAAGGCAAGTTCAACGTAGCCATGGTGCTCATCGGCCCGCACGACGACGGCGGCTGGA
>CAYYCF010000459.1:0-1878 GCA_964470235.1 uncultured Anaerolineales bacterium
CCCTTGGCCAGAATTTCGTCGCGTGTCTTTGCGCCTGGGAGATAGTAAATATCGGCCAAATAGCGCCCATATTTTTCCGCTTTGTAAGTGTTGAGGATTACCAGTGAGTCGACGGGCAAAGCGGCCGCGACGAAGGCTTTGGATTTCAGTCCCGCCTCGCGCGAGGGGCCGCGGGTCTCAGGCGTATTGACACCGCGAAAGCGCACGTCAATCGTCATACGGATTTGAAACCCCAAATCAATATCGAAGTAGGCCGTGTCGCCGTCCACGACGCGGACAACGGTTGCCGAATATTGAAACATAGAAACCTCCTCGAGGCGGCGGACGACGGACAAAAGACGACGGCTGTCGTCCATCGTCCTTCGCCCATCGTCAGCACGTTACGGCTCCAACAACAAACTCATCATCGCTACTTCGGCTGTTTTCCGCAAGCTGAGTTGCAAAAGATCAAAGGCGACGGCGGTGACGCGCCGGTCGTCCGATTGGACGGCGGCGGCGCGGCCATCGGGATAGGAGAAGATCGCGCGTGACTTGCCGGCCACGGGCGCGATTACGTCCGGCAGGCTGGCGTTTTCCACATCACCTTCCGAAATGTCGAGGTTCAATCCCCGTCGTCCAAATCACGGTAGAGTAAAAGTCCAAAATGCCCGCGGCGGGACTGCCGCGGAGGCTGTATTCTATTCCTGTTTGTTTTTATGGACAATCCAAATGCCGCCCAGCACAATGAGGCCGCCCACGATCTGGTGCGGCGCCAAGGATTGCCCTAACAACGGCACGGCGAGGAAGGCAGTGAGCACCGGTTGGCCCAGCAAGGTGGGGGCGACGAGCGAGGCCGGAAGATGGCCGAGGGCATAACTGATCGACAGATAGCCGCCCACTTGCGTGATCAGCGCAATGGCGATCAAGCTCCAATAGGTTGTCGGCGGATAACCGAACAGCGGTTGACGGGTGGCCAGGCTGAAAATAAGAAGCGCGGCCGCGCTCGATAGCGCTGAAATCCACCAGGCGATCAGCGAGCTTAGTTTTTCGCGGGCGCGTTGCGCCGCCAAAAAAAAACGCGCCGTAGAAAAATCCGGCAATGAGCGCCAGCGTGTCGCCCCACCCCAGGGTTGGATGGATCAGATAGTCCCCGCCGAGGATGACAAAGGCGCCGAGCATCGCCAACGCCAAGCCGGCCCAAAACGCGGGCCGCAGTTTTTCTTTGAAGAGGAACAACGCGCCCAAGCTGACCCAGAACGGCGAAGTGTTGCCCATCAGAGTCGCGTTGGCGGCATTGGTGATCAGCACGCCGGTATTCCAGGCGGCCAAATCGGCGGCGAAAAACAACCCGCCTGCCACCGCCAGCCAAACGTGGGGGCGCGAGAGGGGCGCGGCCTTTCGCGCGCCGAGGCCGAACGGGATCACCATGACGGCCGCGGCGATGCTCATGCGGTAGAAGCCGCTGACCGCGCCAGGGGCGTTGGCCCATTTGACGAAGATGGCCGAGAAGCCCAAGCCGGTAATGCCGAAGAGCAGGGCGAGATAAGGAAGATATTTTCTCATCAGTCAACCGGTACAACTACGCAGTATACCAGCCGCCGATGATGGGTTCACAATCAGCGTACTGCGCGCGAGGGCTTTCCTAAGGTCGCCTTGCGATTGAAATCGCGGCAACAAAAGCGCAAAGTCGGCCTACGCCGACTGGGTTTAGCCGCCGTAGGGCGGCTTCGTGCATTTGTTGATGCAGATTTATCTGCCGGGGTCAAGGGACTTCAGGAAGACGGTCACACCGCGCCGAAGGTGTGAACGGTGTTGAAGGAGAAGGGAATGGCGGCTGTTTTGAAATTCTTGCCGGGCTAGGAATTTTCTTCGGACGGGTCGTGGTGTAGAGTCGGCGTG
>CAYYCF010000460.1:0-1859 GCA_964470235.1 uncultured Anaerolineales bacterium
TTTGATCGTCATTCCCGATCCGGGCAATGGCGGTGAGCGCGAGCACGACGTGACAATACACGCCGAGAGTGATCCCGGCTGAAGCCGCTGCCAACTCTTCGAACAAAATGGCGGCGTCGAGGCTGCCGCCCCCGCCGCCGCTGTACTCCGCCGAGAATTTGAGTCCGAGATAGCCGAGGCCGGCCATGCGGTTCAACAATTCAACCGGATACACATTCGTCTCATCGCGCTCGGCGGCGATGGGCGCGATCTCTTTTTCGGCAAACGCCCGTGCCGCGCGGCGGAACGTTTCTTGTTCTTCGGACAATGCGAAATTCATCGCTTTGGATTCCTGTGTGTGACGGCTTTGCAGCGGCGGCTTGCCAGAAGGCCGCTACGCGTTCCGCGAGATATAGAACGAACCGCCAGCGACCGCCACCAATTCTCGCGCGTCATCGAATACCTGAGCTTCGGTAATCGCAAATCGGTTGCCTCGGCGGATCACGCGGCAGTCGGCAACAATGCGCCCCGCCGAGACGGGACGCACGTAGCGGATTGAACATTCGAGGGTGGTCGTCCACTCGTCAGCTGCCAGCAAGGTAAACACGGCTACACCCATCCCCGTATCCGCCAGCGTGAAGGTGATGCCGCCGTGCAACACACCGTTCGGGTTAAGCGCGCGCGGCATAACGGGCACGGAGCAACGACAAATACCGTCCTCCACACGCTCAAATTCCAAGCCCATGTCGGTGAATAATTGGTTGGTGGAATCGGGTTGCCTCATTTACCTTCAAACCTCGGCGCGCGCTTCTCCATGAACGCTTTCACACCCTCTTTGTGATCGGCGCTCATCATGCACGTTGTTTGCGCCCGCGCCTCAAAACTAAATTCTTCGGTGAGTGATCGCGCTAAACTTTCGATCACGCCCTCTTTCGTGAAGCGGATGCCGATGGGCGGACCCGCCGCCAGTTTCGCCGCCAACTCATCGGTGAGGCGATCTAATTCATCAGGCGCGGCAACGCGAGAGACGAGTCCCTCTCGCGCCGCGGCTTCGCCATCGAATACCGTACCCATCAGTAAAATTTCCATCGCCCGCGCCGGACCGACCAGGCGCGGCAGAAAGTACGTTACGCCGGCGTCCGCGCCGGCGAGGCCGACGCGCGAAAAAGCGAAGCCCATCCGCGCGCTCGTCGCCATCACCCGCAGGTCGCACGCCAGCGCCAGCCCCACCCCGCCGCCGAAAGCATCGCCGTTGAGTCGGGCGATGACCGGAATCGGCAGGCGGTGCATCGCGCCGATCGCTTCGAGAAACGCGCGCACGGCAGCCTCGACCTCGGCGGCTGGCGACGACTGCAACCGCTCGAATTCAGCCATGTCCGCCCCGGCGCAGAAGTGCTTGCCCGCGCCGGTCAACACGAGGACGCGAGCATTGGCGGCGCGAACGGCCTCGACCGCCGAGGCCAGTTCGCGCCCCATCTCCATCGTCATCGAATTCGCCCGCTCGGGCCGGCTGAGCGTCAGCCTTGCAATAGCCCCGTCGGTTTCTAATGTCAGTGTGTTGTAATCCATCTCTATTTCGGAATGCGGATTTCGGAGTGCGGAAGAAGCAATCCGCAATCCGAAATCCGCAATCACAAATCATGCCGCCATCTTCTCGCGCAAAAACCGCTTTAACACCTTCCCCGCCGGGTTGCGCGGCAAAGGCTGATCGGTGATGACGAGCTTCTTCGGAATCTTGTACTTGCCCAGCTTGCCCGTGCAGTGCGCCGCCACTGCGTCGAGCGTGAGCGCCTGACCCTCCTTGAGCCGCGCCACCGCGCACACTGCCTCGCCCCACTCTTTGTCGGCGACGCCGATCACGGCGACTTCGGCGATCTGCG
>CAYYCF010000461.1:0-1849 GCA_964470235.1 uncultured Anaerolineales bacterium
AGGTGTTGATCGTGGGCGGGCGCGACGAGGCGGATGTGGCCGCCTGGCGCGAGAAGGCGGCGGCCACTGCGGCGCGTGTTCGCTTCGAGGGGTATCAAACTCCGGCGCGCATTCCGCTCTATTTGTTCGCCGCCGATATATTGGCGATGCCGTATGGCTCAAGAATATTTACCGGCAGCGGCGAAGACATCACGGCTTGGACATCGCCGCTAAAGCTATACGAATACATGGCGGCGGGCCGCCCGATTGTTTCGACGGATGTTCCTGCCGTGCGCGGTACATTGACCCACGCCGCCAATGCCCTGCTGGCTCTGCCCGATGATGTCGAGAGTCTCCACGAGGCCATTGCGCGGCTGTTGAGCGATGAAGCCTTGGCAGCCCGGCTGGCGGCCACCGCGCGGACGAAGGCTAAGCATCACACCTGGGTGGCGCGGGCAAAATATATTTTGGAGTTGATGTCGTTTGGTTAATCAAGCCTCTGCAATCGAAAATCGGCGTCCGGTCAAATTGGCGGAAATGCTCAAGCGAGTGAACGCGCGCCAGAGGTGGCTGATCGCTATTCTGGCATTGACCTTGATGCGGCTGGGCATGTGGTGGCTGATACTGCACGACGTGCCGCACGTGCGCGATCACGCCGACTGGTATTTTTATCAAGGCGGCGATCATGCGCTGTTTTTTCAAATGGCGCAGTCTATCGCCAACAACCAACTTTTGTTATCGGACTGGGGCGCGCCTATGCAAAGCTCAGTCGGGATCGGCCTGCCGCTTGTCATGTCACTGTTCATCCGGATGACCAATGCAACCGTGTATCACGACATTCTGCCGATGGTGGTGATTTGGAACGGCATCTTCCTCGGCGTGACGAGCGTGCCGGTGATGGCCGCGCTGGCGTTGGCTCTCATCGGCAAAAGGGCGCAAGCTTTTTGGGCTGCGGCCACTTGGACACTGTTGCCCTACCTCCTCTGGCTTGGCTTTGCCATTCATCCTGAAGCCGAGAGTTTGCGAAACGCCTACGTGCCGCGCCAAATGTGGGTGACCGGCTTGTCTGATGGCCCCTCCCTGTTTTTCGTTGCGCTGGGAATGCTGTTAGCAATATGGGGAGTGCGTTGGGCGCAGGCTGTACGAACGCAGACCGCGCTATTGCTGTGCGGCGGCATCTTAATGGGTTTAGCCGCCGTCTTTCGCATTCACGTTTTGCCGATGGCGGCGGCGGTCATTTTCGCGTTGTTATGGACTCGACAGTGGAAAAGCGTGTGGTGGATCGGGGTTGGCATGGTGATCGGGTTCGCGCCGCAGTTTTGGTATAACTCGTTGTCGACCGGGCATGCGCTCAACACACCGTATCTCAGCGGTTGGCTGATATTCGGCGATGAAGACATGAGCGGTCTGACGCCATATGGCTGGATAGCATTCGGGCCGAACAATCATATCGCGCTCAAACCTACCGGCCTTCCGTTCTCGCCACGAAGCCTTCTTGAAAACGTCCTGCTGCTGGCCGGTCGTTTGCCACTACTGACTCTGGCCGCCGTGGCGGGTGTGGCGATTGGGTCTTATGCTTTTGTCCGCCTGTGGCGCGAACGCGGCAGTTTGTATGCCATCATTGCATTCGGCGCGCCGTTGGCGAGTTTTGCCTTGCACGTCACGACGTTTATTTTCCCCACCGATCCGGTGCGCTTCACACTGCCTGCCGTTTCGATTGGGCTCCCGGCGCTCATCTTCACGGTCTTTATTGCGGCGGGCTATTTGAAAACGATTTTGCGGAAGAAAGGCACGGCTTGATTTATGAAGATTCTGGTGACCGGCGGCTTGGGCGCGGTGGGCGCGCCGTTGACGCGCGACTTGCGGGCGC
>CAYYCF010000462.1:0-1846 GCA_964470235.1 uncultured Anaerolineales bacterium
AGGTATTGCCCAACGGTCAAAATGTCCACGCCCCAACCGCGCTGATCGCGCATCACTTCTTTCACTTCGTCCATCGTCTCGCCCAGCCCCAGCATGATGCCCGATTTTGTCAGCACGTCGGCGTCGAGCTTCTTCGCGTTTGAGAGCGTGGCCGCCGCCCATTCGTATTTGTCCTGCGGCTGAACTTTTTTGAAGAGCCGCGGCACGGTCTCGACGTTGTGATTGAGAATCTCCGGGCGCGCCTCCATCACGATTTTCAAGGCGTCAAGGCTGCCTTTGAAGTCTGGGATGAGCACTTCAATCGAACAGCCGGGGTGAATCTGGCGAATGCGTTGAATCACCATAGCAAAGATCGGCGCCCCGCCGTCGGCGCGCTCGTCGCGGTTGACGCTGGTGATGACGGCGTGGTTCAGGTTCATAGCCTTTACCGCTTGCGCCACGCGCTCCGGCTCGGCAAAATCCAACGGCGAGGGGCGGCCGTGTTTGATGTCGCAAAAGCCGCAGGTGCGCGTGCACACGTCGCCCATCATCAAAAACGTGGCCGTGCCGGCGCCCCAGCACTCGCCCATGTTTGGGCACATCGCTTCCTCGCAAACAGTGTGCAAGGTTTTCGCGCGCATGAGGCGCTTGAGATTTTCGTAAGTTTCGCCGCCCGGCGCGCGCACTTTGATCCAATCAGGCCGGCGCAGGGGCGGCGGCGCGGCCTCAATCGGGTCGGCGCGAATCACGCGGTCGCGGGTGGGCAGGGTGACGGGCATTAAATCTTGACTCCAAGTTCTTTCAGGACATCAATCGGGTTGGGCAATTGATCATTTTGATCAGGCCACAACCATCTCACTTGCAGCTTCAACCCGACCAAAGCGGTGGAGTGAAAAGTGCCATCAACCGGAGCGACTTCAATCAACCGATCTCCCTGTCGTTGGAAAAATTGCGTGCCGGCAGGCCCGTATGGATCGATCAGCCACAATTCTTGCACGCCTGCTTTTTCATAGTTTTCGCGCTTCACACCCCTATCGTACTGTGCCGTCGAACCGGAGATGATTTCTATCACCAGATCGGGGGCTTCCAATATTTCTCTTGAGGCGACGATGGATTCCCGCCCTTTACGGATGAAAAGAATATCAGGCTCGTAAGTTTGATGCTCTGAGATGCGCACGGCGGAACGCGAGCCGCGCACCTGGCCAAGGCCGAAGAAATCCACAAACAGGCCGATGACTCTAAAAAGGAAGCCCTGCAATCGTTCATGAACGTCAGAAGGCGGTGGCATAATAATCAACGCTCCATCAATCAATTCGGCCTTTCGGTCTTCCGGCGCGAGGCGCATAAAGTCCCAATGCGTCAGCCCCGGCGGCGCAGTTTCCATTGTTTCAACACGGCGGACAGGTGGATTAGCTAGAACAGTCATCGCAATTGCTCCCGCCTAGATTTTACGCCAGATCAGGGTTTTCGGCGGAAGGCCAGGCGCGGATGTCATCGCGCTCCAAAGCATGTCACGTTCTTTGGCTCTTCGCAATCTTCTCTACTCAATCACGAAAGTCCTAAGCGGCGGGAAACCGTTGAACTCGACTGAGCTGTAACTGGAAGTGTATGCGCCCGTAGAGAGCCAGTACAGTTTGTCGCCGACGGAGAGCGAGAGGGGCAGTGGATATTTGTGATGCTGATACATGATGTCCATGCTGTCGCAAGTGGGGCCGGCCAACACGACCTCTTCGGTCTCCCCGCCGTTACGATCACACACCAAGCGGTATTTGATCGACTCGCCAAGCGTTTCGATCAATCCGCCGAACACGCCCACATCGGTATAGACCCAGCGATTCATATCGTCTGTTGATTTGCGCGAGACCAA
>CAYYCF010000463.1:0-1844 GCA_964470235.1 uncultured Anaerolineales bacterium
GTTGTCGAACGGCTTTTCTTTTTGGAGGGAAAGAGTGTCGGGGTCGGCTGACCCGGAGGGCTTCCGCTGAACTTTCGATTTTCCGGCATATCGCGCTTGCAAAGCGTTATTCAAAATCGCGCTTGCAAAGCGCTCCTACAGAAGAGCGTGGGAGCGGTTTTCAACCGCGACCGCCGTTAGCCCCATCTCGCAATGGGGAACCCTCATCCTCGTCATCCTGCCTCACCCCCCTCCCCGCTCCTTCGGAGCACCCCTCCCCCTCTCCATCTTCGATGGAGAGGGGGAGGGGACGGGGGTAGGGGTTGAGGTCAGGCTCATGCGCTGACTTTCCCTGTGAAATCGCTGTGCGATCACCTCCTTCGATTATTTCAAGCGTAACATAGCACGCGCCAGATTGTCAATTCAGAATTACCCCGACCGCCTCGACGGTCTTCTCGACCTGGACGGGCGAAATCCAATAATGCGTCACCGCGCGGAAGCGGCGCGCGCCCACTGCATCGAGCAGCACGCCGCGCTCCTGAAGTTTCGCGTCCAGTTCGCGCGCGTCATATCGCGCCTCGGGAGCGAGATCAAAATAAACCATGTTGGTGCGTACCGTCGCCGGGTTCAATACGATGCCGGGTATTTTTGCCAGCCCCTGCGCCAACAATTGCGCGTCTTCGTGATCGTTGGCCAGACGTTCGACCATCGTCGTCAGCGCGACGATGCCGGCCGCCGCCACTATCCCGGCCTGCCGCATTGCCCCGCCCAAAACTTTGCGCGCGCGGCGCGCCTGGGCAACGAACTCGCGGTCGCCGCAGATCATCGAGCCGACCGGCGCGCACAACCCTTTCGACAAACAGAACGAAACTGAATCCGCCGCGCGAACCAACGCGGCGGCAGACACGTCTTGAGCGACGGCGGCGTTGAAAATACGCGCGCCGTCAACGTGAAATTTCAAGCCGTGTTTCTTTGCCACTTCCCCTACGGCCTCCGTATATTCAACCGCCAACGGTTGGCCGCCGCAAATGTTGTGCGTGTTTTCGATGCAGATCAAGCGCGTGATCGGGTGATGCTGATCGGGCTCGCGGATGGAGGCCTCGATTGCCTCCAGCGGCAGAGTGCCGTCGGCGTTTTCCAAGATCGGCACGGCTTGCGCCTGGCACAGCGCCGCCAGGCCGCCTTGCTCGTTGAGATACATATGCGTGCGCGCGCCGAGAATCACTTCATCACCGCGCCGCAAATGCGCCATCCCCGACGCCAAATTGGCCATCGTGCCGGAGGCGACAAACACCGCCTCCTCCTTGCCAAGCATCTCGGCCGAGAGCGCTTCGAGTTTGTTGACGGTGGGGTCTTCGCCCATCATGTCGTCGCCCACTTCGGCCTCGGCCATCGCCCTCCGCATGGCCGGTGTGGGGTGAGTGGCCGTGTCCGAGCGCAGGTCAATCCATTGGCCGGAAGTAACGTCGTGTGTGGTCATGGTTTCGATTGGGTGTTAATGAAGGCGGCAATAGCCAGCGCCAGGACGCCGGTAACAATGGCCACCGTCGTTAACCCGGCGAGCGTTTCAAGAATCCAAGCCAGACAACCGAGCCGGATTCCCCAGCGGGCCTGCGCCGCCGCGCGCGAGTCGGCGGCGGCCTGCCGCCTCCCCACCCAGCCGGTCACCATCGCGCACAATCCCAACGGGAAAGACATCAACGACAGGAACGGAATAAACGGCACGTAGGCAATGAACGACAGCAGAAGGCTGGCGGTGCCCAGAGTCAAACTGGAAAGCGACCACCAGTTGCGGCGAGGAGCCGCGATAATCTCAGTCACGGTTTTACCGCAGAGTACGCAGGGAGACTGGTAAACAGGTACAC
>CAYYCF010000464.1:0-1835 GCA_964470235.1 uncultured Anaerolineales bacterium
GGCGGCGAAACTTCGAAGCCCGCGTCGCGCAAAATGGTCCCCAGCAGATCGCGTTTGTGCTGATAGTCGGCGGCCAGGGCGGAATAATATTCGTCGTCCAGCCCGAGCGCGAACGCGGCGGCGGCTTGCATCGGCGTCACCGAAGCGTAATTGACAAATTGATGCGCGCGACGAATCGCCGCCGTCAGATCGGGCGGCGCAATCGCCCAGCCGATCTTCCATCCGGTGAAGCTGAATGTTTTGCCATGGCTGCTGATCGTCACCGTGCGTTCGGACATGCCTGGCAGTTGCGCCAACCGGATGTGTTGCGCGCCGTCGAAGATAATGTGCTCGTACACTTCGTCGCTGATGGCAATTACGTTCCATTGGCGGCAGAGGGCCGCAATGGTTTCGAGTTCGGCGCGAGAATACACTTTGCCGGTGGGGTTGTGCGGGGTGTTGACCAGAATGGCGCGGGTGCGGTTGTTGAACGCGGCGGCCAGCTCGTCGGGATCAAAATTCCACTCAATAGAAGCATCCTGTCCCAAAGGGATGCTGCGCGAAGCGGAGCCGCGAAGCGGCGCAGTCGAAGGACGCGTGGTCGGACGAAGTGGCACAAAGCGCGGCACGCCGCCGGACATGACCACGTCCGGCACGTAGCCGTCGTAAAACGGCTCGAAGAGGATCACTTCGTCGCCGGGGTTGATCAGGCCGATGATGGTGGAGAACAGCCCTTCGGTCGCGCCGCTGGTGATGGTAATCTCCGTATCGGGATTCGCCGTCTGCCCGTAGAACCGCCCCGCGTGCGCCGCCACTGCTCTTCGCAGATCGGGTTGGCCGTTGGAGAGGGCGTATTGATTGTCGCCGGACTGTATTGCGGCGATGGCGGCGGCTTTCACTGCGGCCGGGCCGTCAAAATCGGGGAAGCCTTGCGAGAGGTTGATCGCGTTGTGTTGAATCGCCAATTGTGTCATCTCGGCGAAAATGGTTGTGCCGAAGGTGGAGAGGCGGTGTGCAGGCGAGAATGGCATGTGGGAAAGTGGGGTGGTCGAGTAGTCCAGTAGTCCAGTAGCCGGGTAGTTGGGATTTGGTTATTGGGATTTTGTTATTTTTCTCCATGCTTTCATCATCACCAGCGCATCGTCTTCCAGCTTCGGGCTTTCGCACAGGAGGCGGCCGGAGCAGCCGTGGGCGGCCAGGGCTTTGAACAGGTCTTTGTATTTGAGATCGGCCTCGGCCAGTGGCAGGTGTTTCTTTTCGCCCTTCGGGCCGTACTCGATGCCGGAGAGGTGGATGTGCAGGCTTTTGAGCGCGGACGCGCCCAGTTTCTTTTTGAGCGTTTTCAGAGTCACGTCCCACTCGGCGAAAGTGTTGACCGAACCGTCGCCTGGGCGGGCATGCAGGTGTGCGAAGTCAATGCACGGCTGCACGCCGTCAATCTCCGCCGACATTTCCAGCGTGTCTTCAAACGATCCGAGCATGGCGATCTTGCCCATCGTTTCGGGGCGGAGAGTCACGGGGTTGCCGGCGTCGCGCAGTTCTTTGACGAAGTTGCGCAGGCGCGGGATAGCGACCTTCAGCACCTCGGCGGCGGGCTGTTGAAAATACGAGCCCGGGTGAAAGATGATGTCGGTGGCTCCGGCCAGGTTGCCGAAGTGGCAGGCGTCCATCAAGCGCTTGCGGCTTTTCGGCCACTCGTCTGCGGTGGCGTTCAAGTTGAAAAAATAAGTGGCGTGCACGCTGAGGGCCACGTTCGATGCCGCGGCCTGGGCTTTGATCGCCGCGCAGGTGGCCTCGGTGACGTTCACGCTCCGCACCCAGCCGAGTTCGAAGGCGTACAGTTCAAGTTCCGCCGA
>CAYYCF010000465.1:0-1833 GCA_964470235.1 uncultured Anaerolineales bacterium
GCCCGGCGCTTTTCGAGGCCTACTACGACCGGATTTACCGCTACGCCCTGAGTCTGATACGCGACCCGGCAGAGGCGGAGGATCTGACACAGGAGACGTTTCTACGCGCCTACCGCCGCCACGACACGCTGCACGATGGCGGGGCACTAACGACGTGGCTGTACCGCATCGCCACCCACGTTTGCCTCGACCGGCTGCGTCAGCGCGCCCGCCGCGCACCGCTGGAGTCTGAAGCCGACCCCGACGAGGCGGACCTGGCCGATCCCGACACACCCTCCTTACAACAAACGGTCGAACGCAGCGAGATGAGCGCGTGCGTGCAGCAATACCTCGAAGACCTGCCGGATAGTTACCGCGCGGTGATTCTGCTGCGTGACCTGCATGGGTTGACCGGGCCGGAGATCGCCGAGACCCTGAGCGTGTCGCTGGCCACCGTGAAAATCCGCCTGCACCGTGCCCGCCGCAAATTGCTGGCCGCACTGGAAGCCGGCTGCGCGTTCTCGCGCGACGAGCGCGACGTGTTGGTGTGCGAGTCCAAACCCTGAGCCCCGCTCCAACCCTCCGCCCCCTCCGGGGGCGTTTTCTTTTCTCCGGGTGTATCCCTTTCTCTGCCCGCCTCGTCTTTACTGGTAGAGGCGCAGGCTGCCAGCAGCCTGCCTCGAATCTACCGTCACCAGACTGAAAAGGAGATGCAAAATGACAGACAAACAGAAAACCACTCAGGCAGAGCCCCGTGTTCCCTTCGAGGACCTGCCCTTTGCGGCGATGATGAAGAACATGATGGGCCGGCAGGGAGGTGGCTGCAACTGCGCCGAAATGATGGCGCAGATGATGGCGATGTGCGGCGGAGCGCAGGCGTCGGGCGAAACAGAGAAAAGCGCCGAAGAAGCGGCTCGGTAGATCACGAAATCGCGTTTCCGCCGCAGTTGCACTGCAGCGGAGCGGGCGGCAGTGCAACTGCCGCCCGAACTTTGCATGATGGGGGATTGGAGACTGCAAAATGCCAGCGAACGGAATTCTCACCCAAAAGGAAAAAGAACTCGTCGCCGTCGGCGCATCTATTGCCGCCGGCTGCCCACCCTGCACCGCATACCACTTTCAGGCCGCGCGCGCCGCTGGAGCCGGTGAAGAAGAAATCCGCCAGGCGGTGGACGACGCGCTGTGCGTGCGCAACAACGCGGCAAAGATCATGGCCGAGTTGGCCGAAAAGCACCTGGGGGGCGCGCCGGCGTCGGATGTCCCGTGCTGCTCTGAGAAACCTCTCATCGGCGAACTGGTATCGGCCAGCGCGGCGTTCGCCGTCAACTGTGTCACCAATCTGGAAACTCACCTGGCCTCCGCCCGACGGCTGGGCGCAACCGAACACCAACTCCAGACCACACTGGCCGTAGCCCGCATGGTCAAGAAGGTTGCCGGCCAGAAAGTTGAAGCGGCGGTCGAGACGGCTACGGCCGCCCCAGCCAAAGCAAGTGATGGTTGCGCCGAGGACTGCGGTTGCCACGCAGGCAAAGACTAACCATCCCAGGCGGCGAAGGAGTCGGCAGGGTGCGATTGCGGCGAGACAGAGAGGGTTGCGACAGCCTGACGCAGTTAAGCACTGCCGAATGATCCCTTTCACTCTCCACCTATCCCACACCTGACCTACACCCAATCTACACCTTCGCTTGCTACACTCGCGGTTGGAGTCGCCATGTCCGAGGCATCCTACCGCGTTTCTGTTCCAGACCTGTCCTTCTACCAGCAGACCGTCGCCTGTCAATCCGCTTGCCCGGTGCGCACTGACGGACGCGCTTACGTTACCGCCATCTCGCGCGGCGACTACGAGCGCGCGTA
>CAYYCF010000466.1:0-1821 GCA_964470235.1 uncultured Anaerolineales bacterium
GCCCCTGCCGTTTGATTTCGTCTTCGCGCGCCTGCCGCTCGCGGTCGAGCGCGTCGGCGCCTTCACTGCGTTCCTGCGCCTCGTAGCCCACGTCGCGCACCGCGCGTTTCATTGCGCCGGCGCTGACAACGCCGGAAATATACGTCACCCGCGCCGTGCCTAAGCCCAGATTCACCACAGCGGCGGTCACACCGTCCAGTTCTTTCAATGCGCCTTCGACGTGCGCGACGCACGAAGCGCCGGCCTCGCCCTGAGCTTGTCGAAGGGTCATGCCGCGCACGTCAAGCGTGAGTTCGGCGGCTGGCACGCGGTAGCCTACGTCGTCCACGGCGCGCATCATGTCGGCCACCGTCACTTGGACGGGGTTGTAAGTCAAGCTGGCTTTGTTCGTCGCCAGATTGACGGCGACGTTCGAGACGCCGGGCAGCTCTTTGAGCGCGCCTTCGACGTGCGACACGCACGAGGCGCAGGTCATGCCCTGCACGGGCAGGCTCAGGTTTTTCGTAATGGGGGTCATGCGGGTTCCTTTCTCGCGTATGCCTATCGCCTATCGGGTAGTTCATCCCTGATCTACGACAGGCGATAAGCCATAAGCGATATGCGATACGCTGTCGGCGGCTTCCATCAAGGCCGCCATCACCTGTTCGGCGATGTGGGGGTCGGGCGCATTGGCCGCGTCGCGGACGATCCGTGCTGAGGTCCGCTCGTCGTGGCTGTGCAGGGTGAGGACAAGCGGCGCGGCGGCGATTTGCCCTGCGACCAAAGGGCGTGTCGAAGGGTCGCCGTATACCAGCAGCACGACGAACTGGCACGTGCACTGCGCGGTGCCGTGATGGGGGCAATCGCATTCGACGTTGGGTGTCAACGCCGAGCGCAGATCGAAACTGCGGACGACGTACAGACCGCGCCGCGTGAGGGCAGCAGTGGCAGTTCTGGCGGCAGCTTCGCCGGTGGAGTTGATTGTGAGATCGTCGTTCATGGCGTCCACCTTTGCTCAAGTCTAGCGAATGAGAGCGCGGACACCTAGCGTCGTTTAGCGCGTTTCGGGATACGCCATTTGGCTTGTGCGAAAGAGGGCAGCCGACGAGGCTGGCGGTAGGTTTGATTGATGGGATAATAGCCCGTATCGTAAACATGATGGACCGCCGGAGACTTTTGCTTGAGCAACCAACCTCCTCATCATCACCCACATCCTCCCGACGATCATGATCACCCACACGATGAGCGCGATCAGGGTCATGATCAAAGCGCGCGGAGTTGGCTGAAGCATCTGTTTCAACCGCACACGCACAGCCACCATGCGGCGGCGCTTGACCCCGCGTTGTCTAATGAGCGCGGCCTGTGGGCGCTCAAGATTTCACTGGCCGGGTTGATGGTGACCGCTCTGTTTCAAGTGGCAGTCGTGGCGATCAGCGGCAGTGTGGCGCTGCTGGCCGACACGCTCCATAATTTCTCGGACGCGCTCACGGCCATTCCGCTCGGGCTGGCTTTCATGCTGGCGCGCCGCGCCCGCAACCGCCACTACACTTACGGCTACGGGCGGGCAGAAGATTTGGCTGGCGCATTGATCGTGCTGATGATTTTCGGCAGCGCGCTCGTCGTCTTCTACGAGTCCATCCAAAAAATCATCCGCCCTCAGCCGTTGAGCAACCTCGGCTGGGTGGCGGCGGCGGCCATCATCGGTTTTCTGGGGAACGAACTGGTAGCGCTCCTTCGTATCCGGGTGGGACGCGAGATCGGTTCGGCGGCGCTGGTGGCCGACGGCCTGCACGCGCGCGCCGACGGCTTCACTTCATTGGGCGTGCTGGCTGGCGCTATCGG
>CAYYCF010000467.1:0-1820 GCA_964470235.1 uncultured Anaerolineales bacterium
AAACGGATTGGGTAACGGCGAAGTTCACGTCGAGGCCGACCAAATCCATCAACTCGAACGGCCCCATGCGGAAGCCGAGCGACTTGATCAACTTGTCTATCGTCGGCGGATCGGCGGCTCCTTCGCCGAGCAAACGCAGACTCTCGCCGTAAAACGGACGCGCCACGCGGTTGACGATGAAGGCCGGCGTGTCTTTGCATACGACGGGCGTCTTGCCGAGCGCGCGCGCGAATTCTGTTCCGGTGTTGATCGTTTCATCGGACGTTCCATCGCCGCGGACGACTTCGACGAGCGCCATCAGAATCGGCGGGTTGAAAAAGTGCAGGCCGAGGACTTTGTCCGGGCGGTTCGTCGCCCCGGCGATAGCGGTGACGGAAAGCGAGGAGGTGTTGGAGGCCAACAGCGCCGAAGGCGCGAGCAGAGTGTCGAGTTGGCGAAAGAGGTCGCGCTTGAGGTCTAGTTTTTCGGGAGCGGCTTCGATAACGAGATCGGCGGGGGCGAGATCGGAAAGCTGCGCGGTGGTTTTCAGCCGCGCCATCGCGGCGTCGGCGTCGGCGGGGTCGGTCTTGCCGAGTTGCACGCCTTTGCGGATCGAGTCGTGAATGCGGGCGAGCGCGGCCTTTACGATCTCGTCGTTGATGTCGTAGAGGATCGCGTCGAAGCCGCGCAGGGCGCAGACTTGGGCGATGCCTGCGCCCATTGTGCCACTGCCGAGAACTGCTACGGTTTGCATGGTTGATTCACCGCAAAGGCGCAACCCCCTTGCAGGGGGCAGGCGGGCGCGAAGTTTTTATCTTCTCTTTGCGTTCTTTGCGACTTCGCGGTTTGATCTACTTCCCTTTGAATTGCGGCGCGCGTTTTTCTAAAAAGGCGGTAACGCCTTCTTTATGATCGGCGGTGCGGCCGGCGATGTCTTGCAGGTGAGACTCGTACTCAAGCGCGTCCAGGATGTTAGCGCTGACGGCGTGCAGCATGGCGCGTTTGGTGAGGCCGTAGACTTTGGTCGGGCCGGCTGCCAATTTCGCCGCCAGCGCGCGCGCTTGAGGTAGAAGTTCGTCGGCCGGGAATACTTTGTTAACCAGGCCGAGTTGCAGTGCGGTGGCGGCGTCAACGAGATCGTTGGTGTACGCAAGTTCCAACGCGCGCCCCATGCCGACGAGGCGCGGCAGAAAGTAGCTTGTTCCCGAATCGGGCGCGAGGCCGATGCCGATAAACGCCATACGGAACTTGGCCGACTCGGATGCGTAGCGAATGTCGCACGCCAGCGCGATTCCGAATCCCGCGCCGACCGCCGCGCCGTTGACGGCGGCGATGACCGGCTTCTCGATGGATTGTAGTTTGGTGACAATCGGGTTGTACGTTTTGAGCAAATGCTCGCGGAACGAATGACCTTCGGGCCGTTGGCGTATGGCGGCCAAATCCTGCCCGGCGCTAAAGCCTTTGCCTGCGCCGGTGATCAACAGCGCGCGCGTATCGGCATCACGCTCGGCGGTTTTGAGCGCGTCTTGCATTTCGGCGGCCATCACGTCGTCGAAAGCGTTGAGGCTGTCGGGCCGGTTGAGGGTGATCTCGGCGACGTTGTGGGCGAGAGAGTAAAGGAGTGTGGCGTAGTCGGGCATGCTTCATCTCCGCAAAAATGTAACCACAGATTACACGGATTTCACAGATTTACAAGCGCACAAATCAGTGCAATCCGTGATCAGCGGTTTTGTTCGTCAAGGCCTAGGCGCGTTATCGCCCTGGCGCAGAACGGCGAGCATCTCGGCGTGAACGAGTCCGTTGGTGGCGAGGAGAGAGTCATTGGGCACCGGCGACGGGTT
>CAYYCF010000468.1:0-1807 GCA_964470235.1 uncultured Anaerolineales bacterium
CGGCGCGCTCGAACCAGGCGACAAAGTGCAGATCGTCGAACCGAAACCGGCTCAAAGCGGTTCGCCCTTCGGCGGATAACAAATGATTGATATAGAAAACGTATCCAAAATCTACCAGCTCGGCGAAAGTGAAGTGCGCGCGCTCGACAGTGTGAGCATCCGCATTGAGAAAGGTGAAATGGCCGCCATCATGGGGCCGAGCGGCTCCGGCAAAAGCACGCTTATGGCTATCCTGGGCTGCCTCGACGTGCCGACCAGCGGAGTCTACCGGCTGGATGGGGACAACGTGGAAAACCTGAGCGACGATCAATTGGCCGAGGTCCGCAATCGCAAGATCGGGTTTGTGTTTCAGCAATTCAATTTGCTGGCGCGCACCACCGCGCTCGACAACGTGATGCTGCCGTTGACGTACGGCGGCCTGCGCGGGCGCGAGCGGCGGCAGAAGGCCGAAGAAGCCTTGAATAAAGTGGGGTTGGGTGACCGGATGCACCATCGCCCCAACGAACTTTCGGGCGGGCAGCAACAGCGCGTGGCGATTGCGCGTGCGCTCGTGAACGACCCGGCCATCGTGCTGGCCGACGAGCCGACCGGCGCGCTCGACAGTAAAACCGGCGCGGAGATCATCGGACTCTTTCAGCGTCTGCACCGCGATTTTGGTCAAACGGTGATCTACGTCTCGCACGATCCTTTTATCGCCCGGCATACCCGGCGCGTCATCCGTCTCTCCGATGGCAGCGTGGTGGGCGACGAGAGAATCGAACACCCGCTGGAGGCCGGAACGCCCAGGCCGAGTGAAGTGGCGTTGGCGGCAGAGGTAGACAGGTAGACAAGTGGACAAGTAAACAGGTAAGTGGAGCAACTTGTCTACCTGTCTACCTGCCTACCTGCCTACCTGCCTACCTGTCTACTTCAGGAAACACATGAACTTCTCTGAAAACTTCCGCATTGCACTGCGCGCGCTGGCCGCGAACAAACTTCGCTCGGCTCTCACCATGCTGGGCATCATCATCGGCGTGGGGGCGGTGGTGGCGCTGATGGCGATTGGCAACGGCGCGACGGCCGAGATCACGAATCAAGTGCAGGGCATCGGCACCAACGTCATCACCGTTTTTCCCGGCACCTTCCAACGCGGGCCTGGCGGCGGGCAGACGACACGCGCATTCCGCCTCTACTATAAAGATTACGAGGCGCTTAAAAAGAACGTGAGCGGCATCACCGGCATCGCTCCGTCATTCCAAAGAGGCTACACCGTCACCTACGGCAAAATATCGGTGGATGTGAGCGTGGTCGCCACCACGCCGCAGTTTGGGCCGGTGCGCGCATACGAGGCCGAGTACGGCCGATTCCTCGCCGACGCCGATCAGGCGAGCGCGGCGAAAGTTGTCGTGCTGGGCTCGCAGACTGCCACCGATTTGTTCAGCGGACTCAACCCGGTGGGGCGCACGATCAAAATCAACAATGCGCCGTTTGAAGTGGTGGGCGTGCTCAAATCCAAAGGCGCATCGGGTTTCGGCAATGGAGATGAAATCGTGCTGGTGCCGTTGGAAACCGGCTACGACAAACTGTTCGGTTCGGCGGCGGCGGTGGATGGCAAACGGCGCGTGACCGATATTTCTATGTCGGCGGCCAGCCCCGAAGTGGTAGATGACGTGATCGTGCAGGCGGAGCGCATTCTTCGCAAACAACACGGCCTCACCCTGACCGACGAACTCGATTTCACGGTGCTGAGCCAGGCGGCGTTTCTTGGCGTGCTCACCGCCATCACCGCGACTCTCACCGCCTTCCTCGGCGCCATTGCCGGCATCTC
>CAYYCF010000469.1:0-1804 GCA_964470235.1 uncultured Anaerolineales bacterium
CGGTTTTCAGGTTTTTGGCAATGGAGCGCCGGACCGTCGTCCGCCGTTTCCGCAATCTCACCGGCACCGAACTGTCCGGCGTATATTACCCTCGCCGGTGGACGGCGCACCCCGACGAGCCGTGGACGGCGCGCAAAGCCTTGCGCCGTATGCTCGAACACGAGCGCGAGCACCTCGACCACATCCGCCAAGTGCTGGCGGCGTGGCGCGCCGAATTGCTGGCGCGCATAGCGGCGGAGCGCGGGCGGCTGTTTTGGACGGTGCTGGGCGTGGACGAACAAACGCTGACCGGCCGCCCGGTTGCCGGGGAATGGACGGTGAAGGAATTGCTGGCGCACATCGGAACGTGGGACGACCTCCACCGCCAGCGGGCGGCGCTTACCGCCGCCGGGCGCGAAGCGGAACTGCCGGAGATACGATTGAACGATCTCAACGCCGCCCTGTTCGCCAAACACAAGCAGTGGACTCTGAACCGGGCCGTCGCCCTGTGCGTCGGGGCGCGAGCGCGCTTTCTGGCGGCCTTGGCCCGCATTCCGGAGGACGCCCTGCACCGCAAGCCGACGGTCAAAGGCGTGTGGCCGATCCGCTTGCGCGCCATCTGGCGGCACAAGCACGACGCCGAACACATTGCAGAATGGAATAAGTGGCGGAAGAAGAGCAAATTGAAAACCGTGATCGGCCCCAAATCGCTTTTGCTGGCCGCGCTGGAGGCCGCCCGCGACGACTTGCTGGCGACTGCCGCGCTAGTGCCTGCGGACGAACGCGAAACGCGCCCGCTCGTGGGCCGGTGGACGTTGAAGGACGTGGTGGGTCACGTGGCCGACTGGGAGTGGCAATGCGTCAAGGGACTGCGCGACGTGGCGCGGGGGCGCGACCCGAAAATTGACATCGACTCCGATTCCGACACCGATCGAATGAACAAGGCCATGGCCAAAGCCCGGCGCGGACAATCGTGGGATGAAGTGCGGGACGATCTGTTTGCCGCCCGCCGGGCGCTGTTGCAGGTGTTGAACAACATGAATGCAACGACTTTATCGCGGCCCTTTGTCAGCCCGTGGCGAACGGACGACACGGCTTACCGTTGGGTGCGCGGGTGGATGTCGCACGATCTCGAACACGCGGCGGAGATCAGGGCGGCGCTGAAGTTGCAGTGGCCGGATAAATTGCTGCGGTTCGCAGAGTGATCTATACTCGCCTCGAAGGATGTTGCTTACGAGCGGCCTAATTTTCCCCGGCATGGATCCGTATCTTGAAGGCCATTTTTGGACGACATTTCACGCCTCTTTGGCTGGACAGATTCAGATTCAACTTATGCCGCGTCTGCGCCCAAAATACGTGGCCCTGCTTGAAAAGCATTACGCCATTGATCGCACCGGCTCACTGCCTGAAAATGTTCCGGTCACGACGATTGAAATCCGCGAAGTGTCGGGGCGGCGGCTGGTGACCGACATCGAGATTCTTTCGCCGGTGAACAAGCGCGGCCAGGGCGCGGCGGAATACGCCGAGCGGCGCACGTCCATTCTGGGCACCAGCACGCACTTGCTCGAATTAGATTTGCTTCGCAGCAGTTCGCGCTTTCCGGTGATCGGCGATCTCCCACCCGCGCCGTATTACGTTTTCCTCAGCCGAGTCAACCGCCGCCCGCGCACCGAAGTGTGGCCGATTCGCCTGCGCGATCCTCTGCCGGCTGTTCCCGTTCCCCTCCTCCCGCCCGACGCCGACCCTTCGACTGCTCGCTCAGGGCAGGCTGTGCCGCTCGATCTGCAAGCCGCCGTGCGCGCCTGTTTCGATCTCGTCGGCTACG
>CAYYCF010000470.1:0-1800 GCA_964470235.1 uncultured Anaerolineales bacterium
CGAAACCAGCCCGTATCTCTTGCAACACGCCCACAACCCGGTCGAGTGGTACCCCTGGGGCGAAGAGGCGCTCGCCATAGCCATAGCCGAAGACAAACCGATCTTTCTCAGTATAGGTTACGCGGCCTGTCACTGGTGTCACGTCATGGCTCACGAAAGTTTCGAGAACGAACCGACCGCCGCGCTCATGAATCAATATTTTATCAACGTGAAAGTGGATCGCGAAGAGCGCCCCGATCTCGATTCGATTTACATGGATGCCGTCGTTTCGATGACCGGGCGCGGCGGCTGGCCGATGAGTGTTTTTCTCACGCCGGACGGCGTCCCGTTTTACGGCGGCACGTACTTCCCGCCGACGGCGCGGCACGGTTTGCCAGGCTTCCCCGACATTCTGCGCGGCCTGCACGACGCCTGGGCCAACCGGCGCGACGAACTTCTCAAAGCCGGAAAAGAGATTATCGGTCAAATCGGGCAAACGCAAGCTGTTGGAACGGGGAACGACGAGGCTCTCACGCCGGAGACGCTCAAACGCGCCGTGCAAGCGGCGTGGACTCAGTTCGATTGGCGGCACGCGGGGTGGGGCGGCGGCCCGAAATTTCCACAGCCGATGATGCTCGAATTCTTGCTGCGCCATCATTTGCTGTTCGACGATCCGCTCGCCTTGGAAATGGCGACGAAAACGCTCGACGCGATGCTGGGGGGCGGCATGTACGATCAGTTGGGCGGCGGCTTTCACCGTTACGCCACCGACGCCGTTTGGCTGGCGCCGCACTTCGAGAAAATGTTGTACGACAACAGCCAGTTAGCCCGCGTCTATTTGCACGCCTATCAAATCACCGGCGAGCCGCAATACAAACGCTGCGTGGAAGAAATCTTGGATTACGTCCACCGCGAAATGACGGAGCCCGGCGGCGGTTTTTACAGCACGCAGGACGCCGACTCGGAGGGCGTGGAGGGCAAATTCTTCGTCTGGGACGAGAAGGAAATTGATTCGATCCTTGACGAGGCTCTAACTCGTAGTGACGACCGTAGTGACGACTTTAGTCGTCCGGCGACTGAAGTCGCTACTACCAGCAGATTGTTCAAATCCGCCTACGGCGTGACCGCGCGCGGCAACTTCGAGCACAAAAATATTTTATTCGCCGCCACCGATCTTGACGCCCTGGCGCAGAAATTCGATTTGACGCCGCCCGAAGTAGAAAGAAAATTGGCGGCGGCGCGGCGAGTGTTGTTTGACGTGAGAGAAAAACGCATCCACCCCGCGCTCGACGACAAGGTTCTCAGCGGATGGAACGGCCTGATGCTGGCCGCCTTCGCCGAAGCGGCGCGCGTCCTCAAGCGCGACGATTACCGGGCACTGGCTGTCGCCAACGCGGAGTTTCTTTTGCGCGAGATGCGGAACGATCAGGGGCGGCTGTATCGGTCGTGGCGAAAGGGCCAGCCGAAGGTCAACGGTTATCTCGAAGATTACGCGGCGGTGATTGAGGGCTTGTTGACGTTGTACGAAACGACGTTCGAGCCGCGCTGGTTCACTGCCGCCCGCGAACTGACCGAAACGCTCCTCGCCCGTTTCGCCGATGCGGAGGGGGGCGGGTTCTTCGACACCGACGACGATCACGAGTCGCTCGTCGTCCGCCCCAAAAGCGTGCAGGACAACGCCGTGCCGTCCGGCAATTCCCTCGCGGCGACCGCTTTGCTAAAACTGGCTGCGCTCACCGGAGAGAGTCGCTACGGCGACATCGCCGAAAAAATGTTGCGCTCGGTTCAACCTTTGATGGAAAAGTACCCCACCGGCTTCGG
>CAYYCF010000471.1:0-1772 GCA_964470235.1 uncultured Anaerolineales bacterium
CGGCGAAGGCGAACATACGCTGGGCGAACTGCTTGACGCCCTCACCGGCCGCTCCGGGCAAGCGCTGGACAAAATTCTTGGCCTCGCTTATTTGAATGATGAATGCGGAATGATGAATGATGATTCCGCATTCCGCATTCCGCAATCCGCATTCCGCACTCCCCGCAGGCCCGACATCCGCGACCTCGACTCCCTCCCCTTTCCCGCATGGGATTTAGTAGACATCCCCCGCTATCGAAAACTCTGGCGCGAGCGACACGGCTACTATTCGATGAACCTCGTCACCACGCGGGGGTGTCCGTATCACTGCAACTGGTGCGCCAAACCGATCTGGGGTCAACGATACAACTCGCGCTCGCCTGAGAATGTGGTGGCCGAGATGAAGTGGATCAAAGAAAATTTCCATCCCGATCACGTCGGGTTTGTGGATGATATTTTGGGACTCCAGCCGGGATGGATCGAGAGATTTGCCGCATCGATTCGCGAAGCCGATGCCGCTATTCCGTTCAAGTGCTTGCAACGCGCCGACCTCGTTACCGAAACCGTAGCCGCCGCCCTTGTGGCGGCCGGCTGCAAAACCGTCTGGATGGGCGCGGAGTCCGGGTCGCAAAAGATTCTGGACGCGATGGAGAAGGGCGGCACGGTTGAAGATATTTATGATGCGGCGCGGCGGTTGAAAAGCGTCGGCATCGAAGTCGCGTTCTTTCTGCAATTTGGCTACCCCGGCGAATCGTGGGACGACGTTCAACTGACGCTGAAAATGGTGCGCGAGTGCAAGCCCAACGACATCGGCATTTCGGTCAGCTATCCGCTTCCCGGCACAAAGTTTTTCGAGCGTGTCAAAACAGAACTGGGCCCCAAACAGAACTGGATCGATTCGGGCGATCTGGCCATGCTCTATCACGGCCCGTACCCGCAGGAGTTCTACCGCTTTTTGCATGGCCGCGTGCATCACGAATTCCGGTTGAGGCGCGCGCTGAGTCTGTCGAACGGTAACCGCCGGGGCGGGGCAGTCAAGCGCGCGTGCGCCCTTGCCTCCGTGCCGTATCACTTCGCCGGAATGCTCCGCGCCGAGAGTCGAATTCGCGCCATCGCCCTCCAACATCCAACCTCTAACCTCTGACCTCGACCTTGCTCCCCCATCTTCTCGACACCCAACGCGCCTTCGATTCCGTCGCCGCTGATTACGACGGGCCGTCCGGCAACAACGCGCTGATACAGCGCATGCGCGCCCGCACGATGGCGGCCGTGACGGCGAATGTTCCCGTTGGATCATCATTGATAGACCTCGGATGCGGAACGGGGCTGGACGCCGAATATCTTGGGCGCATAGGGTATCGCGTCACCGCCACCGATTGGTCGCCGCGGATGGTGGAACGGACACGGGAGCGGATTGCCCGCGCCGGTTTGAGCGACAGAGTCGAAGCGCGGCATCTCGGTATACACGAATTGGATCACGTTCCCGCAGAATCATACGACGGCGCGTATTCCGATCTCGGCCCGCTGAATTGCGTCCCTGATTTACAGGCGGCGGCGAAGATGATCGCCTTGGCGCTCAAACCGGGCGGGAAGTTGATCGCCTCGGTGATCGGCCGGGTGTGCCCGTGGGAAATTGCTTTATTCGCGGCCAAGGGCGATTGGCAACGGGCGCGACTCCGGTTTACGCCCGCCGCCGTGCCGGCGCAACTCAGCGGGCAGACGGTGTGGACGCGCTACTACTCGCCGCGCGAATTCGAATCGGTTTTTGCCGCCGCCGGTTTCGAACGCCTCAC
>CAYYCF010000472.1:0-1762 GCA_964470235.1 uncultured Anaerolineales bacterium
GATCCCCTTTGCCTACACTGACGTGCTTGCCGCCCACCGTCCCGCCGAGAAGCGTGACGTTGACGTAGGCCTCGGTCTGATCTCGGCTGAGAAGCCGCAGGGCAATGTTGCCCTCGCGGGCGACAACTCTCTGCACGACGCCGGAGAGGCCGACGGTGTTTTCATTGAACCGCTCCGGCGTCGTCGGATTTGCCGTGGGCGCGTCGAGCGTCGCGGCGGCTGTGTTCGCGTTTGATTGCATGGGTGTCCTCCGTGGTTGGAAGTGAGAAGTGGGAAGTGGGAAGTTTGGAAGAATGAATAAGTGCGTGGCTGTTCGAGTTCGTCGAACAGCCGAAGCGCGCGCGGCCCTTCGACACGCTCAGGGCAGACGCGAAGCGGCGCGCGCAATGTCTGTAGTTCAGTGTGAGCCGGAATAGAACGGGCCAAATAGGCCATGTCCGGCTTTCGTTTCTCGATTGGAAAGGTGCAGAGATAGAGAGGGAGTGGGTGAAACAGGCGGATAGCCAACTCCCTCTCTATCGGGCAGTGCCGAAGACGCTCTCGGAGGAGGAAGAGCGTCTGACCGGAAGATCAGTCGCTCTTTCTCATCGGAAGAGCGCGAGACCGGGAAGTTTGTGCTTCCGGTCTGTCGCGGCATTGCTTGTCCGCCCGACGGGAGTCGAACCCATCTGGCAGATGGCGTATGGCAGATAGCCTATGGCTGATAGCAGATGGTTGCTCCATCGGCCATCCGCTATCAGCTATCTGCTACTCGCCACCTGCTACCACTGGGCGGGAGATGAGGAGGAGCGAGTGGCTCCTCCTCATGCAGGGCGTTAGGCAAACAACTCGCTCGTCAGTTCTTGCGTGCCGCGAGCAAGGCCGAGCAAGCGGCCTGCAACGCTTTGTCGTTCTCGTTGCGCGGGCTGAAGCTCTCCGCTTTGGCGAAGAAGGCCAGATTCTTCACCGGCAGGTCGCCGACCGTTTGGCCCTTGAACGAGCCGATGTGGACGACGACCGCGCCCGGATCGCCGTTGCTGCGCGGCGCAGGAGCGGGGGCGGCTTCTTCGGCCTTTTCGGTCGTCGGCGCTGGAGCGGGCGCAGGTTTCGCGCCGTTCGTGCCGGCGGGCCCTTCGGCCTTGCTCAGGGCAGGCTTGCTCTGGACCGGCTTGCCACTCTTCACTGTGCGATGATCGCGCTTGCCGAGATACACCGACTCTTGGAAGCCGATCTTCGACACCGCGTTGCCGATGGCGTTGGTGATCGCGCCCTTCATCGCGTACTGCATCACGCTGTTGTCGTTGCCGCCGGTGGCCTGCACTTCAAACACGTGCATCACTTCGCCGTCGGTCAGTTTGTACCACAGCGTCAACTTGCTCACGGTGGCGAACATGCGCTTCTCGCCGCTGCGGAGTTCGATGGCGTCGGGGTTGTAGTCGTAACCCCAGCCGATGCCGCACAGGCCGAACACCTCGTTAAGCATGCGGTTCATGTAGTTCGGATCGATGTCCGTCAAGTCCGCGCCGCCCGGCACGGCCTTGTAAGCGTCGGCGGGAAGCTGCTCGTCGAGCTTGGCCGCCAGTTCTGCCAGCGTCAGGCCGGTGAGCGTCTTGAGTGCGTCGAAATTCATGGTGTCTCCTCGTTTCGGGAGACAGCGCGCGCCGGCGCAGTAAGCCGCAGCCAGCGGCGTACCACGCGCCGCTGCTGCCTGCCCACTTTCGCAGAGCCAGTCATTTGCCTATTCAGTTTGAAAGGTTCAGCCCTGCACAGTCGCCCCGGCCGG
>CAYYCF010000473.1:0-1760 GCA_964470235.1 uncultured Anaerolineales bacterium
AGCGGGGTTGAGAAGCCTCAACCCCGCTTGATGGTTTACCTGGGCATTTGCGAATGGGTGTAAGTCTCAAATAGCACGCCTACGCCGTGAGCGGGAGCGCAAAATAGGCACTTTCGGAACCGATGAGGACGGGTTGCTGGTAACTTGCCCGGAGTAACGCCCAACCCTCTTCCCAGCGGTCACTCTGGATCAAGCTACGCAGCGTGAGAATCGCTTGCCCGCCACGCGCTGACCAGCGCATGCCAGATTGCTTCAGGCGTTGAGTGACCAGCGTTTTACAGGCGGCTTCGACGACGCCACTCGCAATCGGTAAATGCTCGCGGAGATACGTGGCATACGCCATCCGATGACGCTGATTGCGGAAATACGTTAGCTCTTTACGCAAGTTCTGGCGATTCGTGCCACGAGCACGGCGGACGCGATACCGCAACGTTTCAATGACCGTTTCCACACCGCCCTCCATTTCCTTAAGCACGGTCTTGAGCCGGGCAAATTCGGCTTTGCCCTTCGGCGCAAACTCGCCCCAGATAAGATCCAAGGCATGTTTGAGATGATCGCAGGCATGATAAAAGTCCACGATATTCCACGCTTCGATCTGGTCCGCCGGCAGCCCCACCTCCAGGGTCTCCAAAAAGCGCCAGTTGTCCTTGGCGCCATCGGCCAGGCGCACCAGCTTCAACTGGGGCCGAACCGCCAAGATAGCTTGGCACTCCGCCTGCAGTTGCTGACACAGGGTGGCTTTTTTGCTCTCCGGCATGCGTCCATAGCGAACGGTCTGCAAGCGTTCGCCTCCCGCATCGTACAAACTGACCGTCCCGCACCCCACTTCTTGATACCCTTTCGGCCCTTTGGGCTGTTTGGCTGGGGCGGACTCGAGCGATTTCTCCGGCTTTTCGGCCCCAGGGGCGGGGCGCATCGGGGCCATCACCCCATCCAACGAAACGGCCACGGTCACCGCTCGGGCAGGCACACTTTCCCAACTGCGCAACTGGGTTTCCCAAGCTTGACGGTGCGCCTCCCACCGTTCCGACAAGCCTTTCGGCAAACGTTCCAGGGTGCTGGGCGAAGGCTGCATATTCCCCACTTCTCCCAACAGGGTAGCGCTTTGAGTCGGGGGCAGGTGGGCGGTCACATAGGCCGCCTGCCGAGCTGCGGTCGGGGTGAAATAGCCTTCAACGATCCCGGCCCGCATCTCCAAAGGACAGACATGGCGAGCTTGATGGTTGGCTGGACGATACAAGTGGCGCTCCACCGTGACCGGCCCGGCAGCCGTCAAATAAGTCTCCGTAGCCATCCCAGCCAATGGACAGACGATACCGTCCACGGTGATCTGTTCAACCACCACATCATACTGGCTCAGTTCTTCCGCCACCAATTCGCGCTCGATCATCAGCAGGTGCCCATGCAACTCGCGTTCAAACTTTTCCAAATCCGGCAACTCTTTGATCCAGTGTTGTCGATGTTGCCGCAAAAATTCGACCAGGTGGTGCAACGCCGGACTTTTCAACAAGTGGTTTTCTTGGTACGCTTCCATGTGGGCAGTCTCCTCGCAAAAGTTGGATTCCTGAACAGAATCCCAACTGTGTGCGGATGACTGCCTTTTGTCAATGGTTGCCGCGCTATTTGAGACTTACGCCCTGCCCAAAATAAGGCTTTATCGGAATTTGACCAAAAGACCTGTCAGGTCTCAATAAACTGCCTGGAATTTGCATGTTCTGCACAAGACCTGACAGGTCTTGGCTTTATTCTCGATAGAGTCC
>CAYYCF010000474.1:0-1739 GCA_964470235.1 uncultured Anaerolineales bacterium
TCCACGCGCTGCCAGTCGGGGTCGAACCCGGCCTGGCGCAGTTCGTGCAGCATCAATTCGGCGTCGGCCGGACGGTCTTCGAGGATAAGAACACGGAGGGAAGCGGACATCGGAACCTCCCATTTGGGATTTCGGATTTCAGATTGCAGATTTTGGATTTGTTCAATCCGCAATCCGCAATCCCCAATCTGCAATCACATCGTCGGCGTCTTCACGCTGCGGGCAATGGGGCGGCCTCGGGAACTCCAGGCAGAGTGAACCAGAACGTGCTGCCGGCGCCGGCCTGGCTCTCGACGCCGACCTGGCCGCCGCATTTTTCGACAATGCGCCGCACAATGGACAGGCCCAGGCCGTGCCCCTGGCCGTGCACGTGGCGCAGCCGGACAAAGGGCGTGAAAAGCCGTGCTTGATCCTTTGGCGGGATGCCGGGCCCGTTGTCCTTGACCCAGAAACGCAGCGTGCCGTCCGGTTGGGCTGCTCCCCCCAATTCCACGTGGGGAGGATGACCGCCGTATTTGAGCGCATTGCTGATGTGGTTGACCCAGACCTCTGCAATCCACGGCCCATGGCCCAGCGCCACCGGCCAGCTCTTGGGCTGGATGACTTGCGCCCGGGACTGTTCGATTTGATCCTCCAATCGCCGCAGGGCCTCCGAGACGACGCCGGCCATATCCAGCCGGTCGAGCCTGACTTCGTCCTGGCGCACGCTGGCCAATAGCAGCAACTCGTCGATGATGTTATTCGCCTCATAGGCGCTCTGGCACATCGCTTGCAGGGCGCGGCTCTCCTCAGGGCTGCCTACGTTTTCCGCTTGCAGCCACTCGGCATAGGTGACGACCCGGGTCAGCGGCTGTTTGACCTGGTGGGACACCGTGTGGGCAAAAGCGTCCAACTCGGCATTGTGCGCTTCGAGGTCGGCCGCTTTCTGCGCGAGTTCCGCCTCGGCTCGCTTGCGCTCGGTGCCATCGCGATAGTTGGCGACAACAGCTTGCACACTCGGCTCAACGAGCAAGTTAGTGGCCGTACCTTCTAGCCATCGCCAGGACCCGTCTTTGTGGCGGTACCGGAACTCGACCTCTACGCTTGCGCCTGGTTGTGAAAGGAGTTGCGCGAAGAGGCCCATCGCGTTTTGAAGGTCGTCAGGATGAATCCACCCAAACATCTTCTCTCCGACGAGTTCTTCAACCGCGTAGCCCACGATTCGGCTGGCGGAGGAGCTTTCGTACAGAATCGCGCCGTCCGTGCTGATCAAGGCAATGGCGTCGCTGCTGTGATCGATGAGTGCGCGGAAGCGTTTCTCACTGTCCCGCAGCGCCTGGTCGGCGCGCCGTTTTTCGACGCGGAGTTTTCTCTGTTCCAACGCGTGCGCCACTGCTGGACCCAGGCGCGCCAGCCGGTCCTTGAGCAAATAGTCCGCCGCGCCCTGCTTCATGGATTCCACCGCCACTTCTTCGCTGATCGAGCCGGTGACGATGATGAACGGAATGTCCAGGCCGCGCTCCTGCAAGAGGCGCAGCGCGCGCGGCGCGTCAAACTGAGGCATGTTGTAATCGGCGAGAATGACGTCGAAATCCGCGCCCAGGTGAGCCAGATAGTCCGCCTCGGTCTCCACGCGCTGCCAGTCGGGGTCGAACCCGGCCTGGCGCAGTTCGTGCAGCATCAACTCGACGTCGGACATCTGGTCTTCGAGGATCAGAACGCGGAGGGGAGTGGACATAGTGGATTGCAGATTTCAGATT
>CAYYCF010000475.1:0-1727 GCA_964470235.1 uncultured Anaerolineales bacterium
GGACAAAACAGGAAATGGCAGTTCGAGTTCCCGCGCGAATTTCGCCAACGGCCCGCTGCCGCGCGTGGATGGGATGTTTGTCGTCGGCATCGCCGGGTCGGCTGGATTGAACGCGGCGGCGCACTTGGCCGTCACCCGCGCGTATAAAGACGCCGACGCCTCGCTCGTTTCGCCTCTGCTCGCCATCAGCCCGGCAATTACTCTCCTGGTTTCAGTCTTCACCCTGAGCGAAATTCTCACGCCGTTACCGATACTCGGCGTAGCGCTGATCCTCCTCGGCGCGTATCTGCTCAACTTGAGATCGACGCGCGACTTTGCCGAGCCACTGCGCGAGTTGCTCCACAATCGCAGCCTCCTGCTGGCGCTGTTTGCCGGGTTGCTGTGGGGACTGACGCCGATCTTCGAGAAGACGGCTATCCGGCACACCTTTCCCGAAAACTCGACGGCGCCGGCGTTCGCCGCTTCGCTGGCGCTGGCGCTCACTCTTTTGCCCGTGATGCTGAGGCGGGCGCGTCAGCCGTTCCCGCAAATTCGGGCGCAGGCGCGGGGCTTTCTCGTGCTCGGCCTGATCGGGGGCATCGCGCCGCTCCTGGGTTACGCGGCCTTCCGCCTGGGGCCGGTCGGCTACGTCTCGGCGTTGTTCAAGTTGAGCGCCATCTTCACTCTTGCCTGGGCTTATTGGCTGTTGCGCGAACGTGACCTGCCGCGCCGACTGCCTGGGGCGTTGATCATGCTGGCCGGCGCGGCGTTGATCGGGCTGTAGAACTGGCAAAGCCTACTAACCTCCCACCAGTTCCCCGTAAACCACGATGCGCTGGGAGTCAATCAGGTAGGGATAGCAGGAGATCAACGTGATCGTCGGATCGGCGGTTGGCTCAAGCACGCCGACCTCGGTCGGCTCCACCAGCCGCCAGCCGCGAATCACGTAGCGATAACTTTGTGAGGCGGTGTAGACGGTCGCTTCATCACCGGGTTTCAAGTCGGCGAGATAGCGAAACACCTCGCCATAGATGTCGTTGTGCCCGGCAAAAACAAGATTACCGCGCTCGCCAGGGTTGGCCGACACCTGATAATGTCCGACACCCAGCCTGAGATTCCCCGGTTCCACGCCATGCACCACGGGCGCCTCCACACCGATGGCCGGGATGGAGAGCCGTGTCGCATGTTGCGGCGATGGCGTAGGCAGTTCTACGGGCGGCAGAGGTAGCGCGGTGACGATCAACCGCAGGTTGGGAGGAACAAACGCTGTGGGCTGCTGGCGCGGATCGGCGGCGATGTGGTCGCCGTGATTACCCGCCGGCAGTTCGGCGAGGCGGATCAGCGCGGTGGCAGTCGGCGCGGGCGCGGTGTATTGCGCCACTGCCGACTGCCGGTTGATCGCCGTCAGTGTCCGCGCGGCCAACACAAAGGCCAGGCCGACGCCGACCACAATGCTGATTTCGAGGCCGAACAAAACACGGTCAGCCCATTTCATTTCTTCGTCGTCACGGCGCTTTGACGACCAGCGTTCCTTTCATTCCGGCGTCTTTATGTCCAGGCACCGTGCAGAAGAATTCGTACGTGCCCGGTTTGGTGGGCGTGAATTCCATCGTATTCGTGGCGCCCATCGCGGCGGCCATGTGCAGTTGAGGATCGGCGGTCATGCCGCTCATGTCATGGCCGGCCATCGGCGCGGCGGTTGCGCCCATCGCCGCCATTGGAATTTCCATGATGCTGAAATCGTGCTC
>CAYYCF010000476.1:0-1696 GCA_964470235.1 uncultured Anaerolineales bacterium
AAGCGATTCCGTCCGACCACCAGATGGTCGTGCAGGGAAATGTCCATCAACTTGCCCGCTTCCACCGCCATTCGGGTGACCGCCGCATCGTCGGGTGACGGTGACGGGTCGCCGCTCGGATGGTTGTGAACTAAGATGATCGAAGCCGCGTTGCGCTTGATCGCCTCGCGGTATAACTCGCCCACGCGCACCTGACTCATGTTAAGTGAGCCGCGATACACCATATGCACGCCGATCAGATTGTTGCGCGTGTCGAGCAACACCACGCGCACTTCTTCCTGTTCGAGCAGCTGCATATCGCTTACGAACTTGTAAACGTCTGCCGGTGAAGTGATGGGCGTGCGGTAGTGACTATCGCGCGTCGCCATGAGCGCCAAACGAATCGCCGCCACCAACCGTGCCGCCGTCGCTTCGCCAATTCCGTGGATCTCCATGAGATCGGTCGCCGAGGCGATCAGCAGCTCGTGTAGCGAGCCGTCGTATTTCGCCAAGACTGCCTGCGCCAGTTCGACTTGCTTGGGACCGCCGATGATGGCGGCAAGCAATTCAGCCGCGTTGCAGTCAGCCGGGCGTTCACACACGCGCCGGATCGGGCGATCTTGTTGTGGCAGTGAAGGCAATGTCGGGGGTGTCTCTACGACAAAGGACAATTGATCCGTCATGCCAACCACCCTTTCACCAACTTACCGAGATCGCCGCCATGCTGATGGTAATCGGTCAAGTCTTTATCGCCCGCTTGCAGATTGTTCCAACTGACACGCTCGGCAGGGGGCAGGGTCTCCATCAGCCACTCCGCGCCTTTGTCGCTCTCACCGTCTTGATCGTAGAAGATCAGGCGGCGCGGCGCGGGGCGCAGAAGTTCAGCCCAATGCAGCGACCGTGCCGAACACGAGCCAAACGTCACCGCAGTCAGCCCGGCGCAAGCGCGATCTACTTCTTGTTGCAACAGCATCGCGTCGAGTTCACCTTCGGCGATGCCCGCCGGCGAGCCGCTGATGAGGCGATCCGCATTGAAGAGTGCAGTCGGGCGTGAGCCGCGAATCAGCACATATTTCGGCGCATCGTCAGTCGGCTTCACCGGGCGACGGATGTTGACTTTCCAAATCGCGTTGCCGGTGATCGTCGGGAGGATGATCCCGCTCTGCACGTAGAGCGGAAATTCCGGCGACAAGCCCCACTTGCTCGCGTCCAGTTTGAGGACGTTGGGGTTGTAGCCCACGCGAAACTTTTTTAACGTCTCGCGCTTCAAACCGCGATTCGTCAGCCACGCCCGCGCGCGCTCACCGTCTTTTGACCACAGTGAGTCTTCAAACCGTGCCATCAAGGAGAAGGCTTGCGTCTGCCATTCTTGCGATGGCGGCGTGCCGTGCGGATCGGGTTTGGGTTCGGCGACACAGCGCGCGGTAGTAAGCGGAATGGCGTAGCCGCTTGCCAGTTCCCAAACCGCGTCGGCAAATTTTTGATGCGTCAATCGTTGGTGTAGATCAATTGCGTCGCGCCATTTGCCATTCGTGCATCGCCGGCACAGCCAGCGATTCCGATCCGGCTGCACCCGGAAGCCGTCGCGATCACTGCCGCAGTTAAGCGGACAGGGCGCGGCGAACTCGGGTCCGTTCTCGCCGGTGGAAACGCGGCGCAGCGTGGCGACGCGCTCGGCAATCGCCATGATGTCGGCGCGTTTGGCGCGCTCCTTCAA
>CAYYCF010000477.1:0-1690 GCA_964470235.1 uncultured Anaerolineales bacterium
CGTCTTGTTTCTCACAACTGCTCTCGTCAGTTTGAGACGAAGTCTCGCTAGAGGGCAACAGTGAAACTCTACGACATTAGTGTGACTCTGGAACCCGGCCTCCCCATCTGGCCCGGCAACCCGCCGTTTGAACTGGAGCGCGTCAACAAAATCGAAGACGGCGCGTCGTCCAACGTTTCAAAGCTATCGCTGGGGGCGCATACCGGCACGCACGTGGACGCCCCGGTGCATTTCATCCCCGGCGCATCGGGCGTGGACACGTTGCCACTTGATATACTTACCGGGCAGGCCAAAGTCGTCGCCCTCGACTTGCCGACGGGCAACGTCACTGCCGCCGCGCTGGACGCCGCCCACATTTCGCCGGACACGGAGCGCCTCCTGCTCAAAACGCGCAACTCCGAACTGTGGCGAGGCGGCCGGCACGAATTCCGCGCCGATTTTGCCGGCATCACTGCCGACGGCGCAGAGTGGATCGTGGCTCGAAAGATAAAATTGATTGGCGTGGATTATCTTTCAGTGGGGCCCAAAGGCGCCGGGCGGCCAACACACGAAATTCTGTTGAAGGCCGGAGTGGTCGTCGTCGAAGGGCTGAATCTTTCCAAGGTCGAACCGGGTGATTACGAATTCTATTGTCTGCCGCTAAAATTGAAAGACAGCGACGGCGCGCCGGCGCGAGCAATACTCATTCACCGCTGAGAACGAGAACACGGAGAGCGCAAAGTCAATTTCACCGCGAAGACGCAAAGAACGCCAAGAGAAAGGAAAAGAAACATCTGCGTTTATCTGCGTCCAACAAATCTCTGCGCGCTCCGCGCACTCTGCGGTACAATAAATTTACTGACAAAGGAATACCCCATATGGCTACAGATCGCGTCAAAGAAATCCTCTCATGGTATCGGAGCGACAACCCAGGCACGCTCACCAATCTCGCCCGCCTGCTCAATCACGGCAAACTGGGCGGCACGGGCAAGCTGGTCATCCTGCCGGTGGATCAAGGGTTTGAACACGGCCCGGCGCGCAGTTTTGCCCCTAACCCAGGCGGCTACGATCCGCGCTATCACGTCGAACTGGCGATTGACGCCGGCTGCAACGCCTACGCCGCGCCGCTCGGATTCATCGAAGCCGTGGCCGCCGATTATGCCGGAGAGATTCCCCTCATTCTCAAAGCTAACAATCACGACGTGCTTTACGACGAGAAAGACCCGCTCGGCGCGATGACGGCCAGCGTCGAAGACGCGCTGCGGCTCGGGTGCGTTGCGGTCGGTTACACCATTTACCCAGGCACGATGGATCGCCGCCTGCTCTACGAGCAACTGCAAGCGCTTACGCTAGACGCCAAAGAGGCCGGACTGGCCGTCGTGGTGTGGTCGTATCCGCGCGGCAGCGGCCTGAGCAAAGCGGGCGAGTCCGGCGTGGATGTGACTGCCTACGCCGCGCAGATCGCGGCGCAGATGGGCGCGCACGTCATCAAAGTCAAACTTTCCACCGAACACGTCGAGCAAGCCGAAGCAAAGAAGGCCTACGAAACCTACAAGATTCCGATCGGCACCCTCGCTGACCGCGTGAAGCACGTCGTTCAATCGGCCTTCAACGGTCGGCGCATCGTGATCTTCTCCGGCGGCGCAAAGAGCGACACTGAAACCGTGCTCAACGAAGCCCGCGCCATCCGCGACGGCGGCGGCTTCGGGTC
>CAYYCF010000478.1:0-1679 GCA_964470235.1 uncultured Anaerolineales bacterium
CACAAACCGAAACTTACGAGGTCATAAATGACACGAACCCACAACTTCAACGCCGGCCCGGCCGTTCTGCCGCAGATCGTATTGGAGCGCGCGCGCGACGAACTGCTGAACTACGCCGAGAGCGGCATGTCGGTGATGGAAATGAGCCACCGCTCGGCGCAGTTTGAAGACATCATCAACCGCGCCGAAGCCGACCTGCGAACCGTGCTCGGCATCCCGGCCAACTACAAAGTTCTTTTCTTGCAGGGCGGCGCCACTTTGCAATTCTCCATGATCCCGATGAATTTTCTGCCGCCGGACGCGTCCGCCGATTTCACCCTCACCGGCACGTGGGCCAACGCGGCCGTCAAAGAGGCGGAAAAAGTGGGCCGCACCCGCGCCGCCGCCACTGCCGAAAAAGAAAACTTCAACCGCGTCTTCTCGCAAGCCGAACTCGATCTCGATCCCAAAGCGGCCTACCTGCACTTCACCTCCAACGAAACGATTCACGGCGTCGAATGGCCGGCCGGCGCCGAGCCGACTCCGCCGTCTGGCGTGACTCTGGTGTGTGACGTTTCCTCAAACATCGCCAGCCGCCCGCTGGACGTTTCCAAATACGCCTTGCTTTACGCCGGAGCGCAGAAAAACCTGGGGCCGTCCGGGGTCACGATTGTGATTATCCGCGACGACTTGCTGGAGCGCGTGCCGCCGAAGCTGCCGGTGATGCTGGATTACCGCCATCTGGCTGAAAACAAATCTCTTTACAACACGCCGCCGACCTTTTCTATTTACGTCGTGGGTTTGGTGTTGGGCTGGCTCAAAGAACTCGGCGGCGTGAAAGAAATCGCGCGCCGCAACGCGGCCAAAGCGAAGACGATCTATGACGTGATTGACGGCAGCGGCGGATTCTATCGCGGCCACGCCCGCGCCGACAGCCGCTCGCGCATGAACGTCACCTTCCGCATGGCGTCGGAAGAGCTGGAAAAGAAATTTACCAAACAGGCCGAAGCGCAGGGAATGATCGGGTTGAAAGGCCACCGCTTGGTCGGCGGATTGCGCGCGTCGCTGTACAACGCCCTGCCGCTGGAGTCGGCGCAGGTGTTGGCGCAGTTCATGCAAGAGTTTCAGCGTGTGAACGGGTGAAAGTACTGGTACACAGGTAGACAAGTGAGCAAGTAAACGCGTTATCCCAATCCACCAGCGCACCTGATTACCTGTCTACCTGCCTACCTGCCTACCTGCCTACCTGTCTACCTGCCTACCTGTCTACGCGTCTACCTGTTTGTTGTGCCCATGCCTCTCCTCTCCGACCTCACCGTCCTCTCCCTCGAACAGGCGACCACTCTGCCGTTCCTCACCCAGCGGCTGGCGCGCGACGGGGCGAGAGTGATTCGCGTCGAAACGCCTGGGCGGGGCGATCCGAACCGTTACGTCGGGCGGAAATTTCTCGACGAAGACGGGATGGCAAGTTACTTCCTGCCGAACAACTGCGGCAAGCAAGCCATCACCCTCAACCTGGCCGACTCCGAAGCCCGCGCTCTCCTCCACGAACTGATCGCCAAATTGCCGGTGGATATTTTTGCCACGAACAACCGCGCTTCGAGTTACGCCAAACTCGGCATTGACTACGAGACTATCAAGACTATCCGACCAGCGACTATTTGGCTGGGCATCACCGGCTTCGGGCCGGAGTGCGACGA
>CAYYCF010000479.1:0-1671 GCA_964470235.1 uncultured Anaerolineales bacterium
GCCGGCACACTGCGCGGCCGTGTCTGGCTCGAGTTCTTCAGCAACAGCGCGCATTTTCCCATCGCCAACATCTTCCTGGAAATACTTCTGGAAGGGCCGGCCGACTACGTGCGCGCGCCCGACCTTTACGTGATCCTCTTGGCCAGCGGCATCCAGGCTTACTGGCTGGGGCGGTGGCAGAACGGCCCGCAGCCGCGCCGCTTCTGGGGCAACCTGATCGGCCCGGCGCTGTATACGCTGATCGAGGCTTTGGTTGAGGGGCCGCGCTTCTTCGTCTCGCCGAATCATTTGGCCTATTGGGGTTTCGCCCTCGCCATCGGCGCGTTGCAGGCCGCACGCCCGCGCCTGCCCGGCTTGGCGGCTGACCTCGTTCTGCTGGCCGAAAACATTGCCCGCACCGGCATCCTGCTGACGATGTATTGGGTGTTCGAGGGCCAAACCCATCCCGAATACCTCACCCTGCCCGGTTTTTTCGCAGACAACTCGCACATCTTTGCCGCCTTGACGATATTTTTCCTGGGCCTGGCGATCGGCCTGGCCAATCTGCTGGCACAGCGTTACCTCACGCTGCTCCGCGAGACCTCGGCTCAATTGCGAACTTACTCCGAATGGCTGTTGGGGCGCGAATTGCTGGGGCGGGCGGTGGCCGACCCGGGCGCGCTGGCGCTGGCCCGGCGCGAACGGGCGATCCTGTTCATGGACATTCGCGGCTTCACCCGCTGGAGCGAGCCGCGTTCGCCGGAGGCGGTGGTGACGATGCTCAACGAGTATTATCGCCTGACCGAAAAAACGCTGGCGCGGCACGGCGCGATCCGGGTCAAGTTCACTGCCGACGAAGCGATGGCCGTCCTGTCGGCGGCCGGGACCGCCGCCGCCGCCGCTCTGGAACTGCGCGATTCGGTCGGCCGCCTGCTTTCGGCCCATGGCCTCGCGGTCGGTATCGGCGTCCATACCGGCCTGGTCGTCGAGGGGGTAATGGGAAGCGAGGCCGTCCGCTACTACGACGTAATCGGCGACACGGTCAATACCGCCAAACGGATCGAGAGCGCGGCGGGCCAGGGCGAGGTGTGGATCTCAGATGGCACGCGGGAAGCACTGGGCGCGACGGCGGATACCGGAATAGCGAAGCATCTGGCGGCGAAGGGCAAAGAGGCCGGGGTGTGGGCTTATCCGCTGATCGGGCTGAAGGCTGCCCCGGCTTCGTGAAGCCGGCGGGCCGGAAAGCCCGCACTGTTGAAAATCGCCTGTCGAGCCCACACCCTCGAAGTTGCGCCGCCCGCCTCAGTCATCCCCGCCGCCCTCGCCCTTCTTGCCATCCCCGCCGCCCTCGCCGTTCCCGTCTCCCCCTTCGCCGTTCTGCGCGTGGCACGTCTGACAATCGGTCACGGCGTAGTTATTCCCCGGATGGCAGTTGGCGCAGGCCCCGTTTGTCCCCTCGTGATAGATGTTGAACCACGGGTGGCTGAAGGCGGCGTTCCGCCAGTTGGCCGTGTCGCGGTGGCACGAACTGCACGAGCCGCCGTAGTGATTGGCCGGGGCGCGGCCGGCGTGGCACTGCGAGCAGTCGGCGGTGATGCCGCTGTGATTGAAGGCGGCGTTCCGCCAGTTGGCCGTGTCGCGGTGGCACGAACTGCACGAACCACCGTAGTGATTGGCCGGGGGCGTATGGCA
>CAYYCF010000480.1:0-1670 GCA_964470235.1 uncultured Anaerolineales bacterium
GGGCATCGCCAGTCCTCCCGATCGGAGTCGAACCGATCCGTGAGCCGCGAGGAGGGATCATTGAGTTATGCGTAGGATTTTCGAGTAGGGCAATTGCCTGCGAAATTGCTTCTCGCTGGCTGAAGAGTTACAATCATGCTATGCCAGGGACAACGATGATTTCCGTTTCGCTTCCGGACGATCTTGCCCAACAGTTGTCTGCCGAGCCAATCGAGCGCCAATACGTGCTGGAGCTTGGACTCAAACAATGGCGTGTGCGGCAGGCGCTCAAAGCGTTCAGGCGTGGCGAAGGCACGTTAGCTTACGCCGCCAAACAGGCCGGCATCTCTCTGCGGGAAATGTTTCCGTTGGCGTACGCGCACGGCCTTGCTCCAAGAATTGTTCCAGCGCGCCCGGCGCGCGACCTGCTCTCACCTGATCAAGCGACAAACCTGTGAACGTCATTGCCGATGCCGGCCTGCTGATTGTATGCGCCAAGATCGATGAGCCTAGCGCATTCGTGTCGGCCGGCGCGCAAAGCCAAATGGCCGCATCGCCGAGCCCGCCCTAACCCGGCTTGCTTCGCCTTTGTGCGCTTGCCTCACCAGCGGGCGAAATGGCCCGCTGAGGTGAAGCGCCGACGCCCGCAAACGCCCCCTCGAAATCGTCCCTTGATCCCACAATGGGAACACGGTAGAATATCCGTATGCGGATCATCTCCCGTAAAGCCTTGCGGGCATTCTGGGAAAAGCACCCTGATTCCCGACAAGCGCTTCAAGCCTGGCACGCCGATGTCAAACATGCCGACTGGAAATCGCCGGCAGACATCAGGAAGGTCTATCGCAACGCAAGTTTCGTTGCTAACAATCGCGTTGTCTTCAATGTCAAAGGCAACAAGTATCGGGTCATCGTCGCAATCCAGTACAAGTTCCAGATCGTGTTTATTCGGTTCGTCGGCACGCATCAGGACTACGACCAAGTAAATGCGGCCACCGTGTAACAGGAGCATTACGCCATGAACATCCATCCCATCAAGACCGAAGCAGATTACCAGGCCGCGCTTAAAGAGATTGAAGGCCTCTTCGACGCGACTCCGGACACTCCTCCAGGTGATCAACTTGAGGTATTGACCACTCTTGCGGAAGCTTACGAAGAGCAACATTACTCCATTCCAGCGCCGGAGCCCATCGAAGCCGTCCTCTATCACATGGCGAGCCGCGGCCTGACGCGTAAGGACTTGGAACCCTACATTGGCAATCGGGCCAGAGTTTCAGAAATTCTCAACCGTAAACGTCCGCTGACTTTGCGAATGATCCAGCGGCTCCATAGTGAACTAGGCATTCCGGCGGAAGTTCTACTCAAGCCGTACCAAATTCCGAAAGCCAAGGCGCGCAAAGCCCTGCCGCCCATCACGCGCGCACACCCGCCTCGTGCCTCGCGCTCTGCTTCCTTGCGCGCTCGCGCGGGGGGATGATCCCATGCGCCGGGATTTCGGGCGGCGGGTAGCCGCCCGAAGTATTACGCCGCGAGATCGTGGAGCGCAGATCGCACTCGCTCCAGATCGTTCACCAGCGCGTCAATCGCGTTTTCAATTTCTGACAGCGGATCGTCCGCGCCGTCCGTTGCGCTGTAAGCGGCCAGCAGTTCGGCGGCGACGGCGTTGAACAGCGGGCCGCCGTCCGTTTCGCTTG
>CAYYCF010000481.1:0-1669 GCA_964470235.1 uncultured Anaerolineales bacterium
CGCGCTCAATTGACTCGCCTCCTTCGCACGGAGGATGAGGCGGACAGATTCTAAGAACGGGGCGCGCCGCGCTTCTACAGGAGAACAAACTGATGGCTAAGACACGCACCAATGCACAACGCAGTATTGACCCCGCCGCGCAGCAGATGCTCATTCGCGCCGAGGAGTTGGGGTTGGCAACCGCGTTCACCCGCGCCGAGACGATGGCCGCTTGCCCGATTGGAGTCGGTTCGTCAGCCGGAATTTGCTGCAAGAATTGTTTCATGGGCCCGTGCCGGCTCACCAAAGACGGACAGGTGGGCGTGTGCGGGGCGACGGTGGAAACGATTGCCGCCCGCAATCTGGCGCGCGCGGTGGCGGCCGGGTCGGCGGCCCATTCCGATCACGGACGGGACATCGCCTTCACCCTGCTGGCCGCCGCCGAAGGCCAGGCGCAGGGCTATCAGATTCGCGACGAAACAAAACTGCACGCCGTGGCTCAAAAATTCGGCATCCCGACCGACAAACGCACAAAAGAAGAGATTGCCAAAGAAGTGGCGTTGAAGGCCATCGCCCAATTCGGCCAGCAGAACGGCGAATTGATTTACATCAAAACCGCGCCCAAGAAGCGGCAGGAGTTGTGGCGCAAGTATGGCGTCGTGCCGCGCGGCATTGACCGCGAAGTGGTGGACGTTCTGCACCGCACGCACATGGGCGACGATCAAGAGGCCGAACACATCCTCAAAGGCGCGATTCGCTGCGCGCTCTCCGACGGGTGGGGCGGCTCGATGATCGCCACCGATCTCTCCGACATTCTTTTTGGGACTCCCGCCCCGCGCGTGGGGCAAGTGAACCTGGGCGTGTTGAAGGACGACGAAGTCAACATCGTGCTGCACGGCCACGAGCCGACGCTCTCGGAGATGATCGTGCGCGCGGCCAGCGAGCCGGAGATCGTCGAATACGCCAAGAGCAAGGGCGCAAAGGGCATCAACCTGGCTGGCATTTGCTGCACCTCGAATGAAATTCTGCTGCGGCAGGGTGTGCCATCGGCCGGCAACTTCCTGCATCAAGAGCTGGCGCTGTTGACCGGCGCGGTGGAAGCGATGGTGGTGGACGTGCAGTGCATCATGCAAGCTCTGCCGAATCTGGCCGACAAATTTCACACCAAGTTCATCACCACCTCGTCCAAAGTGAAGATCACCGGCGGCATTCACGTCGAGTTTGACGAACACCAGGCGCTGGATCAGGCGCGCACAATCGTGAAGATGGCGATTGATAATTATCCCAACCGCGGCGCGATCACCATCCCCGACATCACCAACGACATCGTGCCGGGCTTTTCGCAAGAGTATATCAACTACATGCTCGGCGGCTCGTATCGCAGCTCGTTCCGCCCGTTGAACGACGCTATCATGTCCGGGCGCATTCGCGGCGTGGCGGCGGACGTGGGCTGCAACAACCCGCGCACGACGCAGGACAAGTCGCACGAATTCCTGGTGCGTGAACTGTTGAAGAACGACGTGCTGGTGGTGCAAACCGGATGCGGCGCGTTGGCGGCGGCCAAGTACGGGTATTCGGTCGGCGAGGCGGCGATGGAATTCGCCGGGCCAGGTCTGCGTGAAGTGTGCGAAGCCACCGGCATGCCGCCCGTTCTGCACATGGGGTCGTGCGTGGACAACACGCGCATCCT
>CAYYCF010000482.1:0-1660 GCA_964470235.1 uncultured Anaerolineales bacterium
GCGTTGATCGATCCCCATCACCAGAACGGTGACGCGGTCGGTTCCATTCCACGGCAAAAAGGAAATGGTTGGCTGTCCGGCGGTGGCCGTGGCAAACGCGGTGTTTGTGCTGGCGGCCGAGTTGGGGTTGATCGCCCCCGGCTGTCCGCCCCCGGCGGGCGCATCCCACGCGGTGACGACATCGCGCACAGTGGTGTAAACCAGATAAGCGGAGAACGCAGTGGCGAGCAAGAAGAGCGCGCCCAACGCGCCGAGGGCCCAACCTGGCATGGAGGCGCGGCGGCGGCGAGCCGAGGCGCGGGTGGCTGTTGAATTGCGGCGGGTTTCCATGTGAAATGAAAATTATAGCATGTAGGAGCGGGTTGCACCCGCGATGGTCGCGGGTGCAACCCGCTCCCACGTCAATTAGCGGAAATTCTCTCCCACTCTTCCACGTGCGCCGCAAGATCGCTCTCAACTTGCGCGTACTCTTCACCCAACGCGCGCACCCGCGCCACGTCCGGCCCGGCGCTTTCCAGCTCGGTTGCGATCTCGGCCAGCCGCTTTTCGAGCGACGCGATCAACAACTCCAATTCATCCCGTCGGTGCGCGCGGCGGCGTTCCTCGGCAGACCGCTTCCCCGTTCCACCTTTTTCCTTCCCATTCGCCCCCCTCGCATCTGCCTTCCGGTCTTCGACGTTTGCAGTTTGGACGCCTGAAGTCCGGCGGAAGTTTGAAGTTTGGGATTTGGGATTTGAGGTTTGGGATTTGTTTTCTCGAAACTCCACAAACTCCCTATAGCTTCCTTTGAACGCTTCCAACTCGCCGGACTCCAACGACCAAATTTGAGTTGCCAGCGCGTCAATCAAATAGCGGTCGTGCGAAACGAGAAGTATCGTTCCGGCAAAGTCCGAAAGCACGGCTTCGAGAATTTCTTGCGAAGGAATGTCGAGATGATTTGTCGGCTCGTCGAGCAATAGAAAATTCGCGCCTTCGAGAGCGAGTTTGGCCAGCGCCAACCGCCCGCGCTCGCCGCCCGACAGCACTTCGACCTTCTTGAATACGTCATCGCCGGTGAAAAGAAACTTCGCCAGATAATCGCGCGCCGCGCCGGACGGCATTTCGCGCACCGACTGAATTTCGTCAATGGGCGTGCGCTCCGGCCTCAACCCTTCGTGCGCTTGCGCGAAGTAGCCGACCTTGAGACTCGAGCCGAGTTTTACCTTGCCCCTCAGCGGCGGCGTTTGGCCGAGCAGTGTTTTGAGAAACGTGGTCTTGCCCGCGCCGTTCGGCCCGATCAGCGCGGCGATCTCGCCCCGCCACAACAGCAGGTCGGGCGCATCGAATAACGGCTTGCCGTCGTCGTGGTAGCCGACGACCAATTTGTGTGTTTCCAACACGCGGTCGCCGGAGCGAAGTTTGGTATCCAGTCTCAAATTCAGCGTGTCCAGGTCGCGCGGGCGATCCACCACGGCATCCGGGGTGGCCTTGAGTCTTTCGAGTCTGCGCCGCCGCCCTTTGGCCTGCGCCGTGTTCTGCCCGGCGATGTTGCGGCGGATGTAATCTTCCTCTTTGGCAATGAAGGCCCGTTGCGCTTCGTATTCGAGCGCCTGCCGTTCGCGCCGCTCGGCTCTCTGCAAAAGATACGCGCTGTAGTTGCCGTGATATTCCTCGATGCGCG
>CAYYCF010000483.1:0-1655 GCA_964470235.1 uncultured Anaerolineales bacterium
GCGCCGCGCTCCGCTCAGGATGCTTTCCCGGTATCACAGTAATGAAGCATCCTGAGCGAAGCGGCGCACCCTTCGACTGCGCGCGGAAGAGCGCCGCGCTCCGCTCAGGGTGCTTGCGCCGCGCAGTTGAAGGATGCCGCACATGAACATGGAATTTGCTCTAATGGCGAATATCAAACATCTTTCAACCATCCTGGATAACCCTCGCCCGCCACGGCGGCTTCGACCCGGTTGAAGTATTTTTGCCCGTAACCGGCATAATCGAAATCCAGTTTCGACACACCCACCTGCACCATAGCCCACATCGCCTCGCGAAGATCGGACATGATCCGCATCAATTTGAGCCGCGCCCGACGTGGCCCGTGGAGACGACCCGCCGGGTCGTCTGTACCGAAGTATGCGCGGAGCAGGATGCTTTCCTGATCGGCGGTGAACTCGTGTTGCGCCGCGAAATTGCCCAGATCGAAAAAGATGTCGCCCAAGCCGCCGTATTCCCAATCGAGGATGCGGATGCGCGTCCCGTCGTCAATGAAGTTGCCGTTGAGCAGATCGTTATGGCAGGGGCGCGGCGTGAATGGGTCAAGGCAGAGCGCGCCCTCGATGTCACGGGAGAGATCAAGAAACCAATTCATCTTGGCCGGGAGGTCAACGCCAAAACGGCGCGCGGTTTGTTCGTACCTTTCGACGACGCGAAACGGGGAAAACTGGCCCGGGAATTCCTTCAGCGCGTGGTATAGTTTGAGCGAGGCGACAACGCGGCGAATGTTGCGCGCGTCGCCTATCCGTTCGGCGGGGATGCCGACTCCGCTGACGAAGCGGGTGACCAGGTAGCCTTCCGGCTCGAGGAAGGCGATGGGCTCGGGGGCCACTCCCACGCGGGAGGCGGCCAGGGTACAGCCGTGTTCCACGCGCCGATCAATGCCCAAGTGGATCGTTTCATCGCCCCCCACCCGCAAAACGTAGGTTTCATTTTCTGATTCGATTTTATAATTGCGGTTGGTGATGCCGCCCGGGAGTTCCGTGATTCGCAGATCGGCTTTGTCCGCAAAGCGCGGAATCCGGTTGAGGATGGGTCGAAGGGAATCGGTCATTAATCGGTGTCTTGATTAGCCCGCTCAGGAATAGGCCGCATTATAGCCGATCAGGACGGGCGGCAAAGTTAAGTTGACTTGTCCTACAGAGATAGTCTATACTCTCCAATGTTGATCCAAGCTTTTCTCCAACCAATTTGTGTCACAAATGGCATACGCACGCTTTGCGGCGCCTTCGAAAGGGGGTGACTCTCGGCATAGATTCTTTTACTATTCGACCCAGTCGTTTGATCCGTTAATCGCAACTCTTAGAATTTCTCAAGGAGAAGAAGAAAATGTCTACTAATTCGCGTTTGTTGAAAGCGCTGATGGCCCTCACCGTCTTCGGACTGTTGGTGGCCGCCTGCGGCGGCGCAGCGACTCTGCCGCCGCTGGAACCGAATGCCGGGGCAACCAAAGCCGCCGCCGATCTAGCGGCGACCAACGCCGCCGCGGCCGCCGCGCCAGCGGTGGACCCGATGGCACAGTTGGTGGCCGACGCCACTGCTGAAGGTATGCTCACCACCATCGCCCTGCCGCACGACTGGTGCAACTACGGCGGCGTGATCGAAGGCTTCAAGGCCA
>CAYYCF010000484.1:0-1652 GCA_964470235.1 uncultured Anaerolineales bacterium
TACTACAACGCCGTCAACATTCTCGAACACAACCTGGCCGCTCGCGCCGACAAACCGGCGCTGCTTCATGCCGACCGCGAACTGACGTTCAAGCAAGTCTCCGACGAGGTCAACCAGGTCGGTAACGCGCTAAGGAAACTAGACGTGCGAATGGGCGAGACGGTTGGCGTGTTGTCGCCGGATTGCGCCGAATGGGTGACGACGTTCTTCGGCATCGTCAAAGCCGGCGGCATTGCGGTAGGGATGAACACACTGCTCAAGCCGCACGAGCACGCTTACATTTTGCGCGACAGCCGCGCCAGGGTGCTGGTTGTCCACAAGGCGTTGTTGGCTTCCATCGAGCCGATCCGCGCCGAATCGGAATTTCTCAAGCACGTCATCGTCATTGGCGGCGAGGGTGACGGGGGCGAGGACAAGCCTCGCCCTTACAGCGAATGGATCAAAAACGAAACGACGGAACTGGCCGCCGCGCTCACGCATCGCGAGGATTTTTGCTCGCTCAATTATTCGAGCGGCACCACGGGCGAACCGAAAGGCATTCTGCACGCGCACAAAGATTACCCGCTGACGGCGGACTTGTGGGGCAAGAACGTGCTCGGCTTGCGCGAGAGCGACCGCGCCTTCGGCGCGCCGCGTTTGTTCTTCACGTTTGGCACGGGCGGGGTATTGATCTTTCCGTGGTACGTCGGCGCCAGCGCGGTGCTGATGTCCGGGCCGCCGCGCATCGCCGCCAACCTGCTCGAAACGATCAGCCGCTTCAAGCCGACCCTTTTTTACAACGCCCCCACCGGCTACGCGGCCATGATGGCCATTGAGGATTTCAAACAGAAATACGACATCACCTCACTGCGCCTGTGCGTGTCGGCCGGCGAATCGTTGCCGGCTTCGATCTGGCATGCTTGGAAAGAGAAGACCGGTTTGGACATCATTGACGGCATCGGCTCGACGGAAAACTTCCACATCTTTATTTCCAACCGTCCCGGCGACATCCGCCCAGGCAGCAGCGGCAAGCCGTTTGACGGCTACGAAGTTAAGATCGTGGACGAGGCCATGAACGAAGTGAAGCGCGGCGAGGTTGGCAACCTGTTGGTAAAAGGCGAGACGGCTTCCTTGTCGTATCTGCACCAATACGACAGAAGCCGCCGCACGTTTTTGGGCGAGTGGCTGTTCACCGGCGACAAATATTATGCAGACGAAGACGGCTACTACTGGCACGCCGGGCGTTCGGATGACATGCTCAAAGCGGGCGGCATCTGGGTGTCGCCGGTCGAAGTGGAAAGTGCTATCATCAGCCATCCGGCGGTGCTGGAGTGCGCGGTAGTGGGCCACCCCGACAGCGCAAATTTGATCAAGCCCAAAGCGTTTGTGGTGTTGAAGGAAGGGCGCCAAGCCAGTGACGAACTCGCCAGCGAGATCATCGGCTATTGCAAAGAAAAGATGGCCGAATACAAACGCCCGCGCTGGATTGAATTTGTGGCCGAACTGCCCAAGACGGCGACAGGGAAGATACAGCGGTTCAAGTTGAGGGGATAGCGGATCGCACATCGCATATCGCAGATGGATGGTAACTGATCAGCCTCGTCTTCTTATCCGCAGATCACGCAGATGATCGCAGATGAAAGAAAACAATCTGTGTACATCTGCGACATCTG
>CAYYCF010000485.1:0-1636 GCA_964470235.1 uncultured Anaerolineales bacterium
CAACCGCCGCCAGCCCCGCAAAGAAGTGAGTGAGTCCGTTCACCGGCTCACGAAGTTTGCTTAACACCTCGGCTCCATTTTGAACCACAGATTTCACGGATGACACTGATTTTGATTCAAACCAATCTGTGAAATCTGTGTAATCTGTGGTTTCACTTATTTTTCAAAATCTCCCTCGCCGCGTTGCGCCCGGCCGCGCCCATCGCCCCGCCGCCTGGGTGCGCGCCCGCGCCGCACAGATACAACCCCTCCACCGGCGTGCGATACTGCGCCCAACCCGGCGCCGGCCGCATAAAGAAAAATTGGTCCAGCGCCAACTCGCCGTGATAAATCGCGCCCTCGCTCAACCCATAATCCGTTTCCATATCCTGCGGCGTGATCACTTGCGTCCCTTCAATCGCGCTGTCAATCTTCGGCGCATACTCCCTCAACACCTCCATCACTCGAACTCCCACGAGTTCCTTCAATTTCCCTGATTTCCCTTTCACTTGATACGGCACGTACTGCGCCCACACCGACATCACGCACTTGCCGTTCGCCGCGCTCGAAACCACCGCCTCCAGATACGGCTGATGCGAAACGTTGCCATACTTCGCGTCGTCGTAGGCGCGCTCCAAATAATCAAGGCTCGGGCTGATCGAAATCAACTGCGCTCCGCTCGCGAACTTCGGCGCTTCGCCCAACGCCAGATTCACTTTGGCGACCGCGCCTCTAAATCTGATATTTTTTATCTGTCGTATGAATTGAGGATCAAGACTGGCGATGTCGAGCAAATCGAAAAACGTGCGTCTTGGATCGGCGGCGGAAGCGATCACCGCTGCCCCGAACTCCTCGCCAGTGGAGGCGGCCACTCCGACGGCCAGGCCATCCCGCACGATCACTCGCGATACGACCGTTCCCGTTCTAATTTCCGCGCCGCGCGCTTTCGCCGCAGAGGCAATGGACTCGGCCAGCTGGCCCATGCCGCTGCGCGCGAACCGCGCCGATCTAAACACGCCTTCTGCATTGCCAACGTTATGATGTAGAAAAGCGTAGGCCGTGCCGCCGCCGCGCGGGCCTTGCATGAGTCCCGTAATCCCGGCTGCGCCCAGCGTGCCTTTCAACACGTCGCTTTCAAACCAGTCGTCCAACAATTCGGCGATGGGCATGGGCAAGGTGCGAATCGCCTCGACCATATCTTTATCGCCCATCCCCTTCAAGTGCAGGCCGAGCTTCGCCAAAGTCATCAGCGTGTCGGGCGTCGTCTCCGTGATTCGCGGCGGCGTGGTCGAGTGCAGCGCCCCGATGAACCGCGTCAGCTTCGACATCTGTTTGCAGAACGTCGGCCACTTCTCCGCGTCGGCTTTTGAGAACCTGCGAATCTCCTCAATCGTTTTCGTCGGGTCGCGCCACATCGTCAACCCGCCGCCGTCGGGCAGGGGGGTGAACACTGCCGGGTCGGCCTCCACGATTTCCAAGCCGTGTCGGCCCAAATCCAGATCGCGGACGATGCCCGCGCTCAACCCGCCGAGGCTGTGCGCGACGGAATCAAACTTGAATCCGGGGATGGCTTCCTCCGTCACCGCCGTCCCGCCGATCAACTCTCGCTTTTCGAGCACCAGCACCCGCCGCCCGGCCTTGGCCAAATACGCGGCAG
>CAYYCF010000486.1:0-1633 GCA_964470235.1 uncultured Anaerolineales bacterium
CGCCCCGGCGATGACGAGCGAAAAGTGTGTGCCGCCCGTCGGCTCGTCGGCAGTATATACGACTTCGCCGTCTTTGAAAACGGCGATGCCCGTCGTGCCGCCGCCGACATCCACGATAGCGCCGTCACGAATGTTGAGGACGTTGTTCGCGGCGGTCGGCTCGTCCACCAGTCCGGTGCATTCCAACCCGGCGGCGCGGAGCACGTTGGCGGTGGCGCGCACTTCGACCTGCGGCACGCCGGGCGGGTAGCCGCTGGCCGCCGACTCCAGCGCGAAGCCGAGTCGTTTCTCAACCCGCGTTTTCATCTGCCTCAGCAAATCTACTGCGCCGACAAAATCCACCACCAGCCCGTCGCGCACGACTTGCGCGAAGCGATACTCGCCGCAGAGCGGCTGATTGTTTTGGTCGAGGACCATCAATACCGTATATGCCGTGCCGAGATCAACGCCCACGCGCGCCTGGCCGTGATAATGCCCGTTGTCCGAAGCGGAGCGGCGGAGGCCGGTCATGACAGAGTCGGTTTGGGCGAGGAGAGTATCCAGATTGGGGTTCATTCATGATGAGTTCCTTGAGTTCCCTGAGTTCCTTTTCCAACGGGAACTCAAGGAAATGGGGGAACTCCCGGATTATCCTGACGTTAGCTGATACCCCTCAATTTTCCCATCCAAAATATTTACAATGACCCCGTGCAAAATGCCCTCGCCATATTCACTGCCAGGATTGATGCACAGCGTCTTGCCCATGTGGATGACGCCGCGCGATTCGTGAATGTGGCCGTGCAGAGCCAACAGCGGTTGATATTTGTCAATGGCCGCCCGCACCGACGTGCTCCCCGCGCCGAACAGCACCGGTTGACCGGCTTCGGCGATCACGGTCGGCGGGTCGGTGGAAGTGTCCAGCATGGGGCAGGTGTCCAGCGTGCTATCTTTAGGCGGGCAGTGAAAATTGAAGATGCACTTGTCAAAATCGGCCACGCCGTGAACGGCCTCGGTGATCTTCTGCGCCAGCTCGTCCTCCGATATTTCGCGCGGCGTGTGCCAGGGTGTTTCATTGCTGAAGCCCAGGCTTGCCATTTCGTGCGCCTCGTCCACTTTGACGATATGCCCTTCGCACGGCACGACGTGATCCTGCGCGTTCTCCTCCACGGCCTCCAGCACTTCCCACGGGTCGTCGTTGCCGCCGGTAATGTAGCATTTGCGGTTCGAGTCTTTCAAACGTTCTTCGGCGAGCGCGATCCAGTCCGCCAGGCGCTGGCGGGCGGCTTGCGTAAACGCCTTCTCTTGCGCGGCCTTGTCGTCTTTCATGGCTTGATACTCATCTGGCGTGAGCATGATCGAGTAATAGCCCAGCGTGCCCAGTTTCTTCTTGAAGTCGGTTAGATCGGTTTCAGTCTCCAAAACGTGGTTGGTGCCTTGCAAGTGGGCGCGGTATTTGTGTCCGTCTTTGACAATGGGGATGAACAGCTTGCCGGCCACGTCGCCGCCGAGGATGAGCACGTCGGCTTCGTAAAACTTCCCGGCGTTCACAAATTTTCGGAACGAGACCTCGGAGCCATGGATATCGGTGGCGAAGAAGATGCGGGTAGATTTTTTTCCGGGCTTGTTACCGAACAGCGGCATGGGCGACTCTCCG
>CAYYCF010000487.1:0-1626 GCA_964470235.1 uncultured Anaerolineales bacterium
TAGCCGCAGGCGAAATGCCCTTGCATCCGCGCATCATCTTGCACGCGGAAAAACGAATCCGGGTCGGCGCGGATGGGATCGAGGATCGGCAGATAGGGATAGGGAGCAAACGGCGGCGCAAGGTTGGTGGCCGTTCGCGCGGCGTACAAATCGGCAACCGTGAGGCCGACGATCAATAGGGCGGCAGTAGACCACCAGCGCGTGTTTGAGTGCCGCGCGATCACGTTCAACAAAGCTGTCGCCCCAAATGCGGCCAGCGTCGCCAGCGCAAATGAGACGAGGATTGCGATTCGTTCTTGCCCGCGAAAGAGGCGGTAGCCGGGAAGAAGCCAATAGGCAAAAGTATACACAGGGGTGCTGCCGCCGAGCGAAAGAAGCAAGGCGACGACGGCGACGGCGAGCCAGAAGAACACGGGCGCGGCAGCAGCGACTCGCGTGTTTGTCGCGGGCTGTGCCTCAGTCGCTGTTTGGGCCGAACGACTGACGCGCCAGCGGTTACTACCCTTTCGTGATCTACTGATATTGCGCAGTGTGAAGAGGGAATGGACGACGGCGAACAAAGCCAACGCAAAAGGCACAAGCCCAACGTAGAGCGGACTCCACACCGGATCGCGGAGGAAGAATTGCATGACGATGCCAACGGGAAAGCCGCGCGAGAGTTCCTCGAAAGAGAGCGAAGCGCGAGTGGACAGCGTGAGGTATTGCGCTTGTGGAAGAAGCTGGATGAGTGAGAGGCCGAAAAGCAAACCGAACGCCGCGCCCAGGCGCAAAAGCGTCCAGCGCCACGAACGGCCGGCCAGCGCCGCGCGGTGAATAAAGTAGGCGATGGCGAGGTAGGCGACAAATAGGAATGTTTGCGGGTGGCCGGCAAAGAAGGCCAGAGCCAGAGTGAGCGCAGGCCAGACGATGGTGGAGGTTGGACGCCCAAAGGGCGGGATGTTGGAAGTTAGAGGCGGTTCGGCAAGTTTACGTAGAGATAGAAGAATAAGGGGAAGCCAGGCCGCCGTTTCAAGGATGCCCGTTTGCAGCGGCGGGTAACCGGTGAGGTATCCGCCGTAGGTGAAGACGATTGCGCCGAGGAGAGGGAAGAGTGCGTGTGGGCGTGTGGGTGTGTGGGCATCGGCGAGTTCAGCGCGAAGGAAGAGGTATGTGAACACACTGGCAAGAAAGTAGTGAATGAGGGCTTCGATGGTGAGAGCAAACAAAGGGAAGTGGGTGTAGCCCAGCAGTTTAAGGATCAAAAAGCTGATCCATATAGGCGGATAGAAAAGCTGCGATTGCGGATCGGCGTGAAATGGGTATCCGGCAAAAAAGCAATTGGCCCACAACGGCAGATGACCGGCCGCCAACGCGCGATAGGCGATGTCGCGAAAAATGAAAAATTGTTGCGTGAAGTCGCCGTCGGGAAACATGACCCGAGCCGTTCCGGGAATAAAATAGCGCCAGAAGAAGAGCAGCCAGAGGGCGAAGAGAACGACAAATGGCGAATAACGAATAACGAAGCGGCGCATGAGATATGACAGGGTCAGGGCAAGACCCTGATTTTCGAGAGATACACAAAGTTGTCGGTGCGGCGGCCATCGGGAAGAATCAACTGCAATCGGTCGCCGTGCTCGTCGTAGAGTC
>CAYYCF010000488.1:0-1620 GCA_964470235.1 uncultured Anaerolineales bacterium
GCACTTTGCCCGTCACCGGGGTCTGAATCTAACAACTCCGCGTGAGCAGGCCGTTATTTACCGCCGAGAGCGCGGAGAGCGCCGAGTCCTTTTTGATAGAACTCCGCGTTCTCCGCGAACTCTGCGGTAGAATCTTCTCATCTCTCCACCGCATGACACTCGTGGCAAAACCGCGACTCTTGCTCGTCGGGTTTTTGCAGGCAGGCGGACCCGGCGACGAGCGGCACGGTGTAGTGCTGCTTTGTCACTTTTCCCGCTAATTCGAACGTGCCGTCGGGCCGTCGGCGCACGTTCCACAGCGGCTCCCCCTTTTCTGTCACCACAATCGTATCGCCCACTTTCAAATCAATCACCGGGTTCAAAAAGGCCAACCGCAGCGCGAGATCGTTTGGATCGCTTATCGCGCGCGTGAGCGGCGGCTCGCTCAGCGTGCCGTGGCACGTTTTGCACCGGATGTATTGAATCTCTTTTTGATTGTTGTGCAAGTCGCCGTCGCCCATCACTTCTCCGTTGGTGTGGCAATCCACGCAGTCGAGTTCGTATTCGCATTTTGTAAATTGGGCAATAGGTTGGTAGTAGTCGGATAGTCGGGCAGTCAGGTAATCGGGTAATCGAGTAGGAGCGGATTGTATCCGCGACGACGGGGAGTCCAGCAGTTGGGCAGGAGCGGATTGCATCCGCGATGGCGAATCGGTGCGCGGGTGGAATTGCAGGTCGCGCATGTTGTAGTTGCCGCGATTATGGCAGGTGTTGCATTGGGTGTACGGGATGGCGGTAGTCAACTGGTGTTGCGGCTCGTCCAAATCCTGCCCGGCCGTCGGCGTGTGGCACGCGGCGCACCCGGTGAAGCGGGCGTACTCCGGGCCGAGCAACGGCTGGGCGGAGAGGTGGCAGTGGAGGCAGTTGGCGGCGAAGGTTTGGATCGCCGGGGAGGTTTCTGCCGCCGGATCAAACGCGGCCAAGGCCGTGAGGCCGGTGGCCGTTTCCGAATCTTCGATGGCAAAAACGCCCGTCTGCGCCGATTGAGTCGCTTGTGCGCCGTAGGCGAAGCGCACCGTCGCCAGCGCGCCGGCATACGTGGCTTGCACGCTGGTCAGCACGCGATGGATGTGATCGCGATTATCAGCGGCGCTCCCGCTGTGGCAATTCGATCCACTGCACGAGGCTTCCACCACAGAAAAATCGGACGGGTTGCGCCCGCCGCGCATTGTGCTGTGCGCCAGATCAGCATCCAACGCCAGCGGTTCGCCGCCGTGACACGACACGCAACCGAAACTTTCCATCGGATGCGAGGCGCTGATTTCCGGCACGTCGGCGTGGCAGGTCAAGCAGTATTCAGGCTGGCCGGTGAACGACGGGATGAGCAGAACGGGGTCAGGCCGCAAACTCTGCCGCCAGGTTGCGATGGTCAGCGCGAGCGCAAGCGCTCCGGCGGCGAGAGGGACAACGCGTTTCATTTCATAAATAAAATGAAAAGCAGAGTGAAAAGTGTGCTGACGATCAACTGTCGCACGCCGATGGTGGTCGGGCGCGCGCCGACGGCGGGGCGAAGCGTACCCCAAACCGTCTCGGCGAATTGCAGCGCGAACGGGATGAAGATCAGAGGCGGCAAGGCTCCGG
>CAYYCF010000489.1:0-1618 GCA_964470235.1 uncultured Anaerolineales bacterium
CTGCCCGATTTCGGACGCCGAGCAATTGTTCACGGCGCTCAAGCGGTTGAAGCGCACGGTTGTGTTTTATCGCTATCCGCGCGAGGGTCACGAAATGTCGCGCAGTGGCGAACCGCGCCACCGGGTGGATCGGTTGAACCGGATGACGGCGTGGTTTGACAAGTATTGCATGAAGAGGTAACTCGTTGCCTCAGGATGGGATCGGGCTTAAACTAAAGATACCTGGTTTGGCGAAAATTAGGAGGATGATTCCATGCCTTTGGATACGAGCAGTTTTGAGAAAGCAATTGGCTTACTGGAAACGGCGCTGACCGCCTACGCCAACGCCCTCCAGCCGGAAGGCTCTGCCGAACGCGAGCTGATGCGCGACGGCGTCATTCAGCGGTTCGAGTACACGTTTGAACTGGCGTGGAAAATGCTCAAGCGCTATCTGGAAGAATACGGGCTGGAAAAGGTGGACAGCCTGACGAACCGCGACCTCTTCCGCGTTGGCTTTGAGCAGGGTCTGTTGCGCGATGCCGAAGCCTGGCTGGCTTATCTGAAAAGCCGCAACCTGACCAGCCACACTTATGACCAGGCAACCGCTCAAGCCGTGTATCAGAGCGGCAAAGAGTTTTTACAGGATGCCCGTTTTTTGCTGGCGCAAATTAAAGAAAAAACGCGATGATTGATCTGCGGCCTGACCATCTCAAAATTGTAACGGACATTTTGGCGCGGCACGCGCCAGAATACGAAGTGCGCGCCTTTGGCTCACGCGTCAACGGCAAGACGAAGCCACATTCCGACCTGGATTTGGTGGTGATGACCGACTCGGCACTCTCCCCTTCGCGCCTCGCGGATTTGAAAGACGCCTTCTCCGACTCTGATCTGCCTTTCCGCGTGGATGTGCTGGACTGGGCCAGCATCGCCGACAACTTCCGCCGCATTATCGAGCGAGAGTTCGTGGTGGTGCAGACGAAGCAAACGAGCGCTGCCAGCCTGCAGCACAATCCTGATTGATATACTACAGGCCGACGCGGTCTCCGTAGCGGATCGCGTCGGCCTGCAACAAAGAACCCATGCCCACCCTCAACTGGATCGGTAAAGAAGCGGTAGTCAACCACCACCAGCAAACACCGTATCACTTGCTCAAAGACGTGCCGAGTTTGGCTTGCTTAGAGACTCGACCAGAATGGTCTTCCGGTTCTACCCGGACTTCATTTGGCAGTTCAAAGACGGGCGCGCGCTGGCCGTGGAATACAAAGGGAAACATTTCTACACCGCCGTTGACGCCGAAGAAAAACGCGCAGTCGGCGCCGTATGGGAATCGCGCAGCGGCGGGCGATGTCTGTTCGTCACGCCCACCGAAAGCGACTTTTCTGAAATCGCGAGGAAAGTGAAGCCCTAGATTCGCCCGCCGCTGATACGGCGACAATTGGACAATCCGCCTCGACCCTGCTAAAATGCGCCCCACATATGAAAACAAGCTTGGTCGTTCACGCCCGACATCATCACCATCATCACGATGGTTTCTTCAGTTTGGGCTGAGCGCGGGAATGAATTGACTTCGACGGCGTAGGCCCATGCGGGTCTGCGCCGTTTTTGTTTTATTTGACAACGGATGTAGCGGATGGAAACG
>CAYYCF010000490.1:0-1614 GCA_964470235.1 uncultured Anaerolineales bacterium
TCCACCTCAACCACCCCTTCGTAATCTCCTCCGACACCGCCGGTATCAGCGCCAGCCCGACCACCACGCCCCATTCGGTCAGTCCCAAGAAATGCGTATTGAAAATGGGCTGAAGGAACGGCACGTTGACCACGAGCAACAAGAGCGCCAGCGACAACCCGACGGCGTACTGCATGTATTTGTTCGAGAACACGCCCAACTTGAAAAGCGACACGTGTTCCGACCGCACCGTGTAAGCGCGGAACAATTCGCACAGCGAGAGCGTGACGAAGGCCATCGTCTCGGCGGTTCGCACGTCAATACCGCGCCAGTCGTATTGAATCAAATAGAGAATTGGGCCTACGTCCGGCGGCAAAGCATCTCCCGCTTTGAGGTGCCATAGCAAGCCGAGCGCAAAGGCCGTAAGCACAGCGCCGGTCTGAGTGATCGTCTGAATGACGATGCCCAATTGCATTGAACGGTTGACAATAGATTCTTCTTTCGGGCGCGGTGGGTGACTCATCACGTCGGGGTCGCCCTTTTCCATTGCCAGCGCCAACGCCGGCGCGCCGTCGGTGATCAAGTTGAGCCAAAGTAATTGGATAGCGGTCAAGGGTGTGGGCAGTCCGGCCAGCGTGGCCAGAAAAATGATCATAATCTCGGCCACGTTGGAGGAGAGCAGAAAGAACACGAACTTGCGGATGTTGGCGTAGATGATTCTGCCTTGTTCCACCGCCGCGACGATGCTGGCGTAGTTGTCGTCGGTGAGCACCATGTCGGCGGCTTCTTTGGCCACGTCCGTTCCGGCGATGCCCATCGCCACGCCGATGTTGGCCTTCTTGAGAGCGGGCGCATCGTTGACCCCGTCGCCGGTCATCGCCGCCACCGCGCCCGTGCGTTTGAGCGCGTCCACGATCGTCACTTTGTGCTGGGGCGACACGCGCGCGAACACGTCCGTTTCGCGCACGGCTTGCAACACTTCCTCATCCTTCATCTTGTCCAGCGCCGCGCCGGGCAACACTTTTCCGGCGGGGCTTAACAAGCCGATGGCCTGAGCGATGGCGCGGGCCGTGTCAGGAAAATCGCCGGTGATCATCACCGTGCGGATGCCGGCTTCGCGGGCGTGCCGGATTGCCTCCCTCACTTCCGGCCGCGCCGGATCGATCATGCCGATCAAGCCGACGAACGTGAGATCGCGCTCCGCGCTCTCCGGCGTCAAAGGGTCGGGCTGGTGATCCAACAAACGATACGCCACTGCCAACACGCGGAGAGCCTGGCCGGAAAACTCCGTGTTGGCGGCCAACATTTTCTCGCGCAGTTCAGGCGTGAGCGGCGCGTCTTCGTCGTTGAGTTGTTGATACCGGCTGCACGAATGCAGAACCACGTCGAGCGCGCCTTTGGCGCACAACACGTACTTGGGCAAATTGGAAGGATCGTTCAAAGGGCTGACTTCCGGCATGGCCTCTTTCACGGCGTGCAAGGTGCTCATCATCTTGCGCGCCGAGTCAAACGGGATTTCGGCCACGCGAGGAAAGTAATTTTCTGTTTCGGATCGCCAAATGTTCGCTTTGGCGGCGGCCACCACCACTGCGCCTTCGGTCGGGTCGCCCACCATGCGATACGAGACCTGCTCTT
>CAYYCF010000491.1:0-1609 GCA_964470235.1 uncultured Anaerolineales bacterium
TCGCGGTTCAAATCTATTGATCGTTGATAGCATTTTCAATCACCTCAACCCTCAACAATTCGCCCTTTGCCGAAAACTCCACGGCGACGAAATCAATGCGCCAGTCGGCGTCGGGGGCGGCGTGAGTTTGCAAGTAGGTTTGCGCGGCGGCGGCGAGGTGCCGCTTCTTTCGCGGCGTGATCGATTCTTCGGGAGAGCCAAACGCCCGGCCGCGCCGGGTACGCACTTCGACAAACACCCAGGCGCCGCCCTTTTTTGTGACCAGGTCTATTTCTCCGGCGGCACAACGAAAATTGCGAGCCACAAGCTCGTAGCCGGAAGCGGCCAATTTATCGGCGGCCAGTTGTTCGCCGCGTTGGCCGAGAGCAAGACGCGATCGAGTCATAGCGCGGCTTCCAGCCGCAACAAAATTCACCAATCTCCGCGCCACACCTGACAGGTCTTGCCGAATTTAACGCCCGCCGAATTGTAAACAGACCTGTCAGGTGTGGACGTTCCCCCACCGAAACAATTTCAGCACGCGCTCACGCAGATCAAACCGCGCGCCCTGGCGCTGCCGCGCTTCGAACAGCCGCTCGTAATGGCTCTGCATCACCGCGGCCGTGCGCCGCACATCATACTGAGCCGCGCTGGCTTTCGCGCCCGCGGCCAACTTCCGCCGCAGATCGTCATCCAGCATCAATCGCACCAACCTGGCTGTGAAGGTCGGCAGATCGTCGCGGCACAGAAAACCGTTTTCGCCATCGTGAATGGTGTCTTCAATCCCCGGCGACTCGATACCAATAGCAGGCAAGCCGCTCGCCATCGCCTCGACGAGCGATAACGGATGAACCTCCGTCATCGAAGCCGTGACAAAGGCATCGGCTATCGCCAGCAGGCCAGGCACGGATTCGTATGGCGCCGGGCCCATAAAACGCACCCGCTCGCTGATCCCGGCGCGCGCCGCCTGGTCGCGCAAATTATCCATTTCGGGTCCGTCGCCGACGATCAACAAATAGAGATTGTCGACGGCGGCTTGCGCTCCGGCAAAGGCGCGCAGCAGAAACGCCAGGTTCTTTTCCGGCCCGACCCGGCCCACGTAAATGAGGAGACGGTCGCTTGCTTGCAAGCCAAAATCGGCGCGGGCGCGTTCGTCCGGTGGCGCGTCGAATGGCGCGAGGTCGATTCCGTTGGGAACGACCTCAATGGGCGTTTGCACGCCGAACGAGCGCAGGACTTTGAGCAAGCCGGTCGAGGGGGCAATCACAAGGTCGCACGCGGCGCAAAAGCCCGGCATGTAAGCCTGCAAAAACGTTTCGCTCAGGGCTTCGGGCACCATCGGCAGATAGGCTTGAGCGTAAAGGTCGTAGCGCGTGTGGTTGGTGAACACCAGAGGAATCCGGCGCGGGCGGCAGTAGCGCATGGCCAGCCGCCCGCTTACAAACGGATGATGGACATGGACGACATCCATAGATGCCAGTTTGCGCTGGGCAATCCTCGAATAGCGGAATCCCAAACTGTATCCCGTATCAGACAACGGAATTGCGGGCGAACGGACGACATACAATTCATTGTCCTCGTGGTTTTCGTTGCCCAATGTGAAGACGAAAACCTTGTGCCCCCATTGTTC
>CAYYCF010000492.1:0-1608 GCA_964470235.1 uncultured Anaerolineales bacterium
GCGATCAGATAAACGTATACACTCCACCGCTTCAGATTCCAAAAACCCACTGCGCCCACGATGGATACCGCGCCTGTGATCAGATTCGGCCAGGCAGTGATGCCGTCGGCGCTGCGAAGCGGGTTGTTGAGCCCGATGACGCCGGACACGAATGACAACAGCCCAAGCATGAACGGCAGAACCGAGCCAAAAACAACTGCCGGTGAACGTTTTCTCACTTTTTCGCCTCCTTCAGAATCGCTTCCGCCCGATCAATCCGCACTTTCTTTTCAGCTACCATTTTTCCGGCGACGATCTCGATCTGTTCGCCCTGCGCTCCGGCGGCAATCGCCACTTGCCGCGCATGCAGAGTCATGTGGCCGCGCTGGATGCCTTCGGTAGCCAGCGCGCGGAGCGCGGCCAGGTTTTGCGCCAGGCCGACGCTGACGATGATTTCCGCCAACTCACGGGCGTTGGTCACGCGCATAAGTTTGAGCGCGGCTTGCGCGGTGGGGTGAACTTTCGTCGCGCCGCCCACAATGCCGACGGCCATCGGCATTTCGAGCGAGCCGACGAGCGCGCCGTCCTTATCCTTGCCCCACGCGCTCAGCGAGGTGTACTTGCCGCTGCGCGCCGCGTACGCGTGCGCTCCGGCTTCGATGGCGCGCCAGTCGTTGCCGGTGGCGATCACCACCGCGTCCACGCCGTTCATGATCCCTTTATTGTGAGTGGCGGCGCGGTACGGATCGGCGGCGGCGAAGGCGTAGGCTTCGATGATGCCATCACGCACACGCTCGCCGGAGAAATCGCCAAATGCCAGGGCAATGGCCGGGATGGAACAGCGGACGCGCGCGAGTCGGCGGTCGGCCAAGTTGGATAGGATTCGCAAGTGAACGCGCCCGCCGGTGATCTGCTCAATGGTCGGCGCGAGAGTCTCGCAGGCCGTGTTCACGGCGTTTGCGCCCATGGCATCGCGCGTGTCGTAAATGAGATGCGCGACGAGAAACGCGCCGATGGGCGAGTCGGGGATGATGCGAACTTCCAGATCGCGCGCGCCTCCGCCCGCTTTGATCAGCACCGGATCAATTTGATCCGCGAGATCGAGAATGCGCGCTTTGTTTTCGAGGAGCGCCAAGCGCGCCGACGCGAGATCGACCACGTCAAGAATTTGCATCTGGCCGATCATGTGCGCGTCGGTGGTGTGGGCGGTGAAACCGCCACCCTCGCGCGCCAACTTGGCCATAAAGCTCGCGCCGGCAACAACACTCGGCTCTTCAATCGCCATCGGCACCAGCACGTCGCGCCCATTGACGAGGAAGTTAACGGCCACTCCAAGAGGGAGCGCGTGCAGTCCGACCACGTTTTCGATCATGTGATCGGCTTGCGACGGGGTCAGTCCGCTCGTGCCGTCGAGCGCGGCGCGGTCAGCGGGCGAAAGCCCGGCCCATGCGGCAGCGGCGGCGGCGCGTTCAGGTTGTGTTTTGTCGTAAAAACTGGGAAGGCGCGAAGAGGGTGTGCCAGCCATAGCGGGTGAAAGATACTGCGAGGCGACTGGCAAAACCTATCAGGCTGGAAGTTGGAGGTTAGAAGTTAGAGGCCGAAATCGGAGGCACGCATCTAACCTCCAAC
>CAYYCF010000493.1:0-1607 GCA_964470235.1 uncultured Anaerolineales bacterium
GGCTAATCCCATCCACACACTGCGTCACATCGTTGACTTTAGCATAATCATCTCGCGCGGCGGCGTCAAGATTGGCGGCAGCAGCCCGTTCGAAATACCATGCCCCGTATCGCTCGATAATCTGCTCGCGGTTCAGACCTTCCTCGAGTCGTTGTCGCACAAACTCAGCGCACTCGTCCAGCAGTAGGGAAAAACGGCGAAAGTGATCCGCCGGGTCGGTGACCGCGCCGAAGTGGGTCGGGTAGAGGGTTTTTAGGTTGAGGTCGGAGAGGCGGCTCAGGGTGGCGTGCCACCCTTCCAAATCGAATTCCGGCGGCGGCGCGTGCAGGGCGGGCCAATCGTGCTTCGGCAGTCGCACCCCGGCGGCGTCGCCGGTGAAGGCCATATCTCCAATCTGAAAGCAGTGATGATGGCGGGCGTGTCCCGGCGAGTCGATGATATGGATCGTTGCGCCACTCGTTTCAACCACAGCACCATCGTCGAGCGCGTGAAGCCGCTCCGGCGGCACAGCCAGTATTTCCCCCCACAAGAAATTCATCTGATCGCCGTAAATGCGGGTCGCGCTGGCGATCAACTTTGACGGATCGATCAAGTGCGGCGCGCCGACGGTGTGGACGCGCACCGTCGCGCCCTGCCGCGCCCACCAACCCGCCGCCCCGGCGTGATCCAGGTGAATGTGTGTGACCAGCACGTCGCGCACATCGGCGGGCTGAATGCCAAGATCGCGCAAGCCGCGCAACAGATTGGGGAGCGCCGAACCGGGGCCGGTCTCGATGAGCGCCACACTGTTCGCGCCGACGATAGCATAAGAAGCGATGAGTTGAGGGGTATCGAGAAAACACAAGTCAATGGTGTGAAGTTGGAAACTGGACATGCGACATTTATAACACATGCTTGACAACGGGCAAGCCCGTCGTAATAATGTCGGCAACCCACAACGTCGAGGCAAGGAGACAGAATGCAAACAAAAGTGACAGGCGCGACTGGCAAAGATGGACGAGACGCGGATGCTGCCGTAGAAGCTGTAGCGCAGGCACACGAAGAATGGAAACGCGCGGCGCTTCAGACCAGCCTTCAGCGATTCCCTCACCGCAAGCCTGGCTTCGCCACGCTCTCCGGTATCCCGATCAACGATCTGTACACGCCCGCCGATATTCGCGATGAGAACTTCGCGCGCGACATCGGCTTTCCCGGCCAGTATCCGTACACGCGCGGGGTTCACGCGACGATGTATCGGAGCCGGCTGTGGACGATCCGGCAGGTGGCCGGGTTTGGGTCGGCGGAGGACACCAACCAGCGCTACAAGTATTTGCTTGCTCACGGCGAGACCGGCCTGTCCACCGATTTCGATCTGCCGACCCTGCTCGGGCGCGACTCCGATCACCCGCTGGCAATGGCCGAAGTCGGCAAGATCGGCGTGGCGATAGACACACTCCGCGACGCGCACATTTTGTGGGACGGCATCCCGCTTGGCGAAGTCAGCACGTCCATGACGATCACCTCCCCGGCCTTCGTGCTGACGGCGATGTACGAAGCCACCGCCGCCACGCAAGGCGTCTCCGCCGACCGCGTGACCGGCACGGCGCAGGCCGACATTCTCAAAGAAT
>CAYYCF010000494.1:0-1607 GCA_964470235.1 uncultured Anaerolineales bacterium
GGCTAATCCCATCCACACACTGCGTCACATCGTTGACTTTAGCATAATCATCTCGTGCGGCGGCGTCCAGGTTGGCGGCGGCGGCGCGTCCGGTGTACCAGTCCCGGTAGCGGTGGATGATCTCGTCGCGGTTCAGGCCTTCTTCGAGCCAATGCCGCACAAATTCGGCGCACTCGTCCAGCAGAAGGGAAAAACGGCGAAAGTGATCGGCCGGGTCGGCGACCGCGCCGAAGTGGGTCGGGTAGAGGGTTTTTAGGTTGAGGTCGGAGAGGCGGCTCAGGGTGGCGTGCCACCCTTCCAAATCGAATTCCGGCGGCGGCGCGTGCAGGGCGGGCCAATCGTGCTTCGGCAGTCGCACCCCGGCGGCGTCGCCGGTGAAGGCCATATCTCCAATCTGAAAGCAGTGATGATGGCGGGCGTGTCCCGGCGAGTCGATGATATGGATCGTTGCGCCACTCGTTTCAACCACAGCACCATCGTCGAGCGCGTGAAGCCGCTCCGGCGGCACAGCCAGTATTTCCCCCCACAAGAAATTCATCTGATCGCCGTAAATGCGGGTCGCGCTGGCGATCAACTTTGACGGATCGATCAAGTGCGGCGCGCCGACGGTGTGAACGTGCACCGTCGCGCCCTGCCGCGCCCACCAGCCCGCCGCCCCGGCGTGATCGAGGTGGATATGAGTCAACAGCACGTCGCGCACATCGGCGGGTTGCACACCAATATCGGCTAAGCCGCGCAACAGGTTGGGGAGAGCCGAGCCGGGGCCGGTCTCGATGAGGGCCACGCTTTTCGGCCCGACCAAAGCGTATGAAGCGATGAGTTGAGGGGTGTCAAGAAAGCAAAGGTCAATGGTGTGGAGTTGGAAACTGGACATGCGACATTTATAACACATGCTTGACAACGGGCAAGCCCGTCGTAATAATGTCGGCAACCCACAACGTCGAGGCAAGGAGACAGAATGCAAACAAAAGTGACAGGCGCGACTGGCAAAGATGGACGAGACGCGGATGCTGCCGTAGAAGCTGTAGCGCAGGCACACGAAGAATGGAAGCGCGCGGCGCTTCAAGCCGGTCTCCAGCGATCCCCCCACCGCAAGCCGGGCTTCGCCACGCTTTCCGGTATCCCGATCGACGATCTGTACACGCCCGCCGACCTTGGTCATCAAGATTTCGCGCGCGACATCGGCTTTCCCGGCCAGTATCCGTACACGCGCGGCGTTCACGCGACGATGTACCGGAGCCGGCTGTGGACGATCCGGCAGGTGGCCGGATTCGGATCGGCGGAGGACACCAACCAGCGCTACAAGTATTTGCTTGCTCACGGCGAGACTGGCCTGTCCACCGATTTCGATCTGCCGACTCTGCTCGGACGCGACTCCGATCACCCGCTGGCGATGGCCGAAGTCGGCAAAATCGGCGTGGCGATAGACACGCTCCGCGACGCGCACATTTTGTGGGACGGCATCCCGCTGGGCGAAGTCAGCACGTCCATGACGATCACTTCCCCGGCTTTCGTCCTCGCCGCAATGTACGAGGCCACCGCCGCCGCGCAGGGCGTCTCCGCCGACCGCGTGACCGGCACGGCGCAGGCCGACATTCTCAAAGAAT
>CAYYCF010000495.1:0-1606 GCA_964470235.1 uncultured Anaerolineales bacterium
CAACATTTAGCCGTCATGCGCCAGAAGGGAATCGTCGCCACGCGGCGCGAAGGGCTGAACGTGTATTACCGCTTGAACAATCCAAAAATCATCAAGGCCTGCGATCTGATGCGGCAAGTTCTGCTGGAGCATTTGGAAGCTGGAGCGGAGTTGGCGCGAGGCTAGACAAGCACGAAAGGAACTCAGCGCATGACCGAACCTTCGAAGAAGAAATACTTGTTTATCATCAACGACGGGCCCTACGGCAGCGAGCGCCCGTACAACGCGCTGCGGCTGGCGATGAATATGGCCAAGAAACCCGAAGTCAGTGTGCGAGTCTTTTTCACCGGCGACGGCGTGCAGTGCGTCCGCAAAGGGCAAAAAACGCCCAACGGTTATTACAACGTCGAGCGGATGATCACATCGCTGGCTCAGCGCGGCGAAGTTGCCACTTGAGGGTCGTGCAGCGAGGCTCGCGGGCTCGAGCCTGACCACAAAATTGAGGGCGTGATTGACGGCAGTTTGGATTTAGAAGGGCGTTGGACGGCCGAGGCCGATCACATCCTGGTGTTTTGACGGAACTATAAAGCCTATTCTCAAGGGCGGGACTTCCCGCGAAATGGAGGCGGCGCGATGAGCGGCAAAACGATTCTTATTCTGGGCGCGGGCATTGGCGGATTGGTTGCCGCTAACGAACTGCGGCAAAAGCTGCCGCGCGAACACCGCGTGATCTTGGTCGAGAAGAACGCCCGACACGCCTTTGCGCCCTCGTTCCTGTGGTTGATGAGCGGCGACCGGCGGCCAGAACAGATCGCGCGTGATGTGCGACAACTGACCCCTCCAGGCGTCGAGCTCATCCTGGCCGAAGCACAGGCGATTGATCTGGCTAATCGCGCGGTGCAGACGAGCGCGCAGACGGTCAACTACGACTATCTCATCGTCGCGCTCGGCGCAGAACTCGCCCCCGAATCTATTCCTGGTTTAGCGGAGAGCGCGCAAACCTTTTACACTTACGAGGGCGCGGCAAAGTTGCGCGATGCCCTGCAAAATTTCGGCGGCGGCAGGGTGGCTGTGGTGGTGAGCGCGCTGCCCTACAAATGCCCAGGCGCGCCGCACGAAGGCGCGATGCTCATCGCCGATACCCTCCGCAGGCGCGGCCTGCGCGATAACGTCGAAGTGCATCTGTTCACTCCCGAGCCCCAGCCCATGCCGGTCGCCGGTCCCGCCTTGGGCGATGCGGTCAAGCAAATGCTGGCAGGTAAAAACGTCTTCTTCCATCCACTGCATAAGCTGACAAAGGTGGAGACTGCCGCGCGCGAGCTTGTGTTTGAAGGGAAGGACTCTTTCAAATACGATTTGCTCGCCGCCATCCCGCCGCACCTGGGGCCGCGCATTGCGCGTGAAGCCGGGCTGACCAACGAGGCCGGCTGGGTGCCGGTGAATCGCGCGACGCTCCTGACTCAACACGAGAATGTGTATGCGCTGGGCGATGTGACGGCGATCCCCATCCCAGGACGTTGGAAGCCGGATGTGCCGATGATGCTGCCGAAGGCGGGTGTCTTCGCGCACGCCCAGGCCGAGGTCGTCGCCCGCCGCATCGCCGCCGAGATCACCGGCCCGGGCGCGG
>CAYYCF010000496.1:0-1605 GCA_964470235.1 uncultured Anaerolineales bacterium
AATTTTGATCTGGAGAACGGCGGCGTGTGGGCGTGGGTGAGGCCGTGAGTGGCTTTCAGCCATTCTGCCAGCGCGGGTTTGGGTGTGCCGTCGTTGCGGCGGAGTGCGACACTATCAAACGCGGCATTGGACGGCGCGGCATCTATATCGTGGGGGAATGACCACAACGCGATAGCGAGATTGGTGTTGGCTGTGAGTTCAAAGAATCGTTTTACGAAAGCGGCCTGTTCCTCTTCACTGCCGCCGTATTCCGAATCGGGCGCAGGTGCGAGCGGTGCGGATGGCCAGCCGATCTCGGTGAAGGCCAGCGGGCGAGTCGTGCGCGCGGCGATTTCGGAATAGTAATCAGCCGGAATGTCGGCGGGCGATCCATAATCGAAATAGGGATAGGTGGTGAAGGCGGCGAGATCGAGACGCGCGCCGAATCGATCTAGCAATTCCCACTGCGGCTGGCGGCCCTCGCTGTTCCCCGTCAAATAGCCTTTCCCCTTCATCAACTCGAGTTGAAATATTGGAAAGACGAGCGTGTCCGGCGAGGCGGCTTTGATCGCGTCGTACGTTTCGGCGTAGAGTGAAACGTAGTCGTCGAAGCCCGCCGGATCAACGTTATACAAGCGATTCACTTCGACGCCGAGCGCAAGATATTTCGGGTGATAGATTTGTGCAATGGCCACGGCGACTGCTTTGAATTCTTCCCGCTCGCTTGCGTTTGACAGTGCGAGTGTGGGTTCAAGCCCTCCGCCGGGAGCATCGCGATGAAAACCAAGCGCGACGACGGGCGTGAAGTTGTATTGCGGCGCGAGGCCGAAGGCAGTGCTGACGACTTTTGGAATCGATCCGGCGGTGTCGGGCGAGTCGCTCCAATTGGTGTACACGCCGAGCAGGCCGCCAGTTTCGTCCAGCGTTTCGTATAGATTCAGCCAATCATCGGCAGACGAGTTTGGAAAGTTGCGCGGAATGAGTCCGGCAACGCCGAACGTATGATTGGCGGGGGCGGGGCGAGTCGGCGGCCGGCCCGGACTTGGCGCAACCGTCGGTAGGCCGCCGGCGCAGGCGAGTGAAGCGAAAAATACGAGGATGAATGGGAAGAGTAATCGAGAGCTGCTTTTCATGGTCTGGGGTGCGCCGCAAAGAATTGCCAGATGAGGGCAGTGGCTGAGATCTCCTGCGTGGGTTTGTCTGAAGGCGTAAACTCGTGGGCTCATGGCGGTTGGCAACGGATTTTGTAGCCGCCTCACCGCGAAGGCGCGACCCTCTAAAGAGGGCAGGCGAGCGCAAAGGATTCGCCCTTGTTTTTCTTCGCGCTCTTGGCGTCTTCGCGGTTCAAATGGGCTTTTTTCAGTAGAGCCACACGTTGAATACGGATGATTGATAGCGCTGGACGAGTTCGCCGAAGGCGTCGGCGTCGCCGCGCTGGGCGCGCACGGCCAGATCACGGTCGCTCGGATCGGGCATGTTTGTAGTGTATTACAGGCTGTGGCGTGGAAAAGTTGCAGTTAAGCAAAAAACGAGCGGCGACTGCTTCACGGCCGCTCGCGAAGCTTGTCGCTTACTGCTGCACAATCACCGGCGTGCCAATGGTCGCCCAGTTGAATGCCCATTCCG
>CAYYCF010000497.1:0-1585 GCA_964470235.1 uncultured Anaerolineales bacterium
TCATCGGTCAACGCCTCCCCAAACTTGATGCGCCGGACAAAGCGACCGGGCGCACGGTGTACGGCCACGACGTGCGCTTGCCGGGCATGTTGCACGGCGGCATTCTCTATTCGCGCTATCCGCACGCGCGCGTTTTGAGCGTGGACGTTTCGCGCGCGTTGAAACTCCCCGGCGTCAAAGCCATCATCACCGCCGCCGATAACCCCCGCGTGGGGGCGGGCCTCGCCCATTTTGGATACGGCAAAGACAACACCCCGCTGAAAGGCGACGTGGTCCGCAGTTTGCGCGACGAGGTGGCGGCAGTGGCCGCCGCCGATGGCGATGTTGCCCAAGAAGCATTGGAGTTGATCGAAGTCGAATACGAGCCGCTCCCCGCCGTGTTCGACGCCGAGTCGGCGCTGAAAGACGGCGCGCCACTTATTCATGCCGGGCGCGCATCCAACCTTTTCAACTCTTATCGCTATTCGCACGGCGAACCGGAGACGGGCGAGCGCGAAAGTGACGTGACGGTTGAGGCCGATTTTGATCTGCCGTACGTGGCGCACGGCGCGATGGAGACGAGCGCCGTCGTGGCCTCCTTCGACCATCACGGGCGGCTGACTCTTTACAGCACGACGCAGATTCCGTTCTTGCTCCAGCGCGATCTGGCCGAAGCGCTGGGACTCGACGGGAGCGACATCCGCATCATTCAAACCGCCATCGGCGGCGCGTTCGGGCGCGGGTTAGACGTGTACCCGTTTGAGCCGATTGCCGCGCTGTTGGCGCGCAAAGCGGGCAGGGCGGTGCGCGTGTCGTTTTCGCGGTACGAAGAATTTTTGGCCGCGCCCGTGCGGCAGCCGGCGAAGATTCACGCCCGCGCCGGGGCCAAACGCGACGGCATGATCACCTTCCGCGACGTGGTTGCCCTGCTCGACATCGGCGCGTACGTGTCGTGGGGGAGCGTGACTCCGCTGGTGATGATGGAAACGGCGGCTTCGCTGTACCGCGTGCCGCACGTTCGCTTCTCCGCCGACTGCGTGTACACCAACAACCCGATCACCGGCGCAGTGCGCGGTTACGGCAATCCGCAATCCACGTTCGTAATTGAGACGATGATGGATCGGCTGGCCGAGGCGCTTCAACTCGACCCGGTTGATTTTCGCATCCGCAATGCCAACATTCCAAACGAAGAAACGCCGCAGGGTCTGAAGATCACTTCGTGCGGTTTGAAAGAATGTTTGGAAGCGGTGGCGGCCAGGGCAGATATTGGAAGTTGGAAGTTGGAAGTTGGAGGAATCACTTCCGGCCAAAATCGCTCCTCCAACATCCAACTTCCAACATCTAACCTCAAGCGGGGTGTCGGTTTCGCCTCAACGCTCAACGTCGGCGGCGGGGCGCGCATTTATCGCAGTGACGGGTGCGGCGCGACGGTGAAGGTGGACGATTTCGGCCACGTGTCGTTGATCACGGGCAGCACCGAGATCGGTCAAGGATCAGAAACCGCCCTGGCGCAAATCGTCGCCGAAGTGTTGGGCGTGACAGTGGACGATGTCACCGTGCTTAATAGCGACACCGACGTGAAGCCGTGGGACGTGGGCGTGCATGC
>CAYYCF010000498.1:0-1579 GCA_964470235.1 uncultured Anaerolineales bacterium
AACAGTCGTGGCTTTCAATCATTCTAAGTTCAATTGCGGGGGTTGAGGGTAGGTCTTTTGGCCTGTAGCCGAACACGGATCGGGTTATTCGGTCTGATCCGCTGACGTGTCTGTAGATTCTTGGTCAGAATATTCATCCGCTAGAATCGCGCTGACCTTCTCGCGCAACAGCGGCGCGTCCTGTGTGGCCGTCGCCCAAACAACTTCCCAGTTGATGCTGAAGTAATCGTGGACGGCAACATTCCGGAAGCTGATTACGTCTCGCCAATCAACGTCTGCATGTTTGCCTTGAAAATCTGCCGGTAAACGAGCGGCGGCTTCGCCGATGACGATGAGTTTTTGGAGCACTGCGCTCTGGCGCATTTCGTCCACGAGAAAATTTTTCATCTCGATCCCATCCAAAAAGCGGTGGATCGCTTCAGCGGCGTCCACAATATCGGCGAGATAGAGTTCCTCACGCCGCATAAACCACCTGGGCGCTGGCGAGGACAGCATTGCGGATTCTAGGTTTGAGGCCTTTTTGTGGCACAAGATCTACAGGGCGTTGCAGAAGTTCGGAGAGTTCCCTTTGGATACGGTTATATGCCATCATACCGATCTGCGCCTCAGGCTCGAACTCCACCAATACATCCACATCGCTGTCCGATCGAAAATCTTCGCGCAGGACAGAGCCGAATAACGACAAGCGGCTAATCCGATTGCGGCGGCAAAATTCGGTGATTTGTGCGGCAGGAATTTGAATTTTAGGTTTAGCCATACGATTACCCCACTGCCGTCTATTCTAGCTTAATCTCTATCCTCGCGTCACCCGTCACCTTTGGCGTTTCACGTTTGAGATACACCACCCCCAACGGCGGCAGTGTCAACAACACCGAATACCCCTGCCCCTGCCACGCCATCTCCTCCGCCGGCAAGCCGCCGATGTTGCCCATGTTGCTCCCGCCGTAAAACGTCGAGTCGCTGTTGAAGATTTCGCGGTAGAAACCTGGCGCTGGCACGCCCACGCGATAACCCATGCGCGGCACCGGCGTGAAGTTGGCGGCCACCACTACAAAATCATTTGGGTCTTTGCCGCGGCGCACGAACGTCACCACGCTGTTGTCAATGTCTTGAAAATCAATCCACTGGAAACCTTCCCAACTGAAATCCATTTGATACAACGCCGGTTGAGATTTGTAAAGCTGATTGAGATCGCGCACGCACGCCAATAAACCGCGGTGCGGGTCGAAGTCCAGCAAGTTCCAATCCAGGCTATGCTCGTCGCTCCACTCGTTCCACTGGCCGAACTCACTGCCCATGAACAGCAGTTTCTTGCCGGGGTGCGCGGTCATGTAGGCATAGAGCGCGCGCAAGTTGGCGAATTTCTGCCAGACATCGCCCGGCATCTTGGCCAGCATGGCCGATTTTCCGTGCACCACTTCGTCGTGCGAGAACGGCAAGATGAAATTCTCGGTGAAGGCGTAGAGCAGCGAGAAAGTGAGCGTGCCTTGATGGTAGCGGCGGTGGATCGGATCGTTGGAGATGTATTCCAGCGTGTCGTGCATCCAGCCCATGTTCCACTTGAGATCAAAGCCCAGCC
>CAYYCF010000499.1:0-1558 GCA_964470235.1 uncultured Anaerolineales bacterium
GGCTTGAGCGAAGCCACCATGCCGCAAACGCAGAAGAAGATCATCGGCCTGCTCAAACTCGACTTCGACACCTTCGTCAACTCCGCTTTTATCCAACAAGGCAACGCCGACGAGTTCACCCGCAAGACTGCGGCGCAGCGCAAAGAAGTGCTGGCCGACATCCTCGGCCTCGATCAGTGGGCGGTGTACGAAGACCGCGCCAAAAAACGCATCGCCGACTTGCGCGATCAGATTGCCACCCTCGACGGCGAGATCGCCGGGTACGACCGCGAACTTGGCCGCCGCGCCGAATACGAATCGGCCCTGGCCGCCGCCGAGCGCAAACTGCTCGACACGCAAGAAAAACTGCGCGCCGCCGAATCGCAATGGGCGGAAGTGGAAAAAGCGCGCGACGCCCTCAACGCCCTCCGCCGACAAATGGCCGACCTCGACAAGCGCATCGCGCTGAACGAAAAAGAACTGGCCGAGGTGGAGGCCGAACTGCGCGAGGCGCAGGCCAAAGGCGACCCCGCCTTGCTGTTACGCGAACTCGATTCCGTCGGCGCGCGCCTCACAAGTCTCGACTCGCGCGAAGCGGCGCGCGATCTGATCGCGAAGCAGCGGCAGGCCGCCGCCGAGGAGTCCGCGCGGCGCAAAGGGGAAAACGAAACGCTCGGCCCGCAGACCGAGCCGCTGAAAAAGAGAATCGAAACTCTGGAAGCCGCTACCGAACCGATCTGCCCGACGTGCGGCCAGCCGCTCACCGAAGACCACCGCCACAACATCATCGAAGAGTTGAGCGGGGAAGTCGAGTCGCGCCGCGCTCGCTACCGCGAGAATCAAACGCAGCTCAAGACGCTGATCGAGCAATTGTCGACGCTTGATCAAAAACTGAATCAAATCAACGCCGAATTGCGCGAGCGCCCCAATCTGCAAAAGAAGCTGGGCGATTTGCAGGCGAAGGTGGTCACGGCCACGGAAGCCCGCGCCCAAATTAATAAGCTGAACGAGCGCCGCGCCCGCTGGCTGACGGGGTTGAAGGCCGACCAGACTCAACGCACGGCCCTCGACGCCGAAGCCGCCGGACATGCCGCCCGCGCAGTGGACGCCGACAACCTACAAAATGCGTTGGACAAACTGCGCTTCGAGCATCGCCTCGCCACCGAAGAAGTGGGCGGGGCGCGGCAGCGGTTGGGTGCGCTCGACTCAATTGCCAAACGCCGCGCCGAAAAATTGGAGGCGCGCAAGAAACTAGCCGCTGATCAGGGCGTGTTTGAGGAACTGCGCGAGGCCTTCGGCAAGCGCGGCGTCCCGGCCATGATCATCGAGGCCGCCGTGCCGGAGATCGAAGCGGCGGCGAATGAGCTTTTGCGGCGCATGACCGACGGACGGATGAACGTGCGCTTCAACACGCAAAGAGAAACGCAGGCCGGGGACGTGCGCGAAACGCTGGATATCCAAATTGCCGACGAGCTTGGCACGCGCGCTTATGAAAATTATTCCGGCGGCGAGCAGTTTCGCGTGAACTTCGCCATTCGCATCGCCCTCTCGCAGCTCCTCGCCCGCCGCGCCGGAGCGC
>CAYYCF010000500.1:0-1558 GCA_964470235.1 uncultured Anaerolineales bacterium
TTGGAGAAGCCCTGGCCCCGTCTCCGGCACGCATCTTGCACTAATGCTCCATGCGCCACACCTGACAGGTCTGTTCACAATTGGGCGGGCGATAAATTTGGCAAGACCTGTCAGGTGTGGCCTAGACAAGGAGCGTCCCATGATTATTTCACCGGAATCTTTCCGTTCCATCTTCGCCACGGCGCTGTTTTTGTTCGGCTTGATGTTCGTCCTGGCCGGTTTCTGGAAACTGCTGGCCGTTGGCATCAGCGGCCACGCCGGAACGTTGGCCGCGCAGTCGGCGCGGCTGGGGCAGAAAGCCATTGCCGACGATGCCCAGCGCGTGGTGGAGGCCATTGTCCAACTGAGTGACACGGTCAACACGTTGCTTCGCACGTCGGCCGGCATCGGCGCGTTTCTGATCTTCGTCGGCTTCGCCTTTCTTGCCGCGTCGTACTCCATTGTGTTCGTATTGAAGTGAAACCTTTCTTCACCTCTCTTCCCGAAACCCTCTGGGCCGAAGTCAACCGCCGCCTGCGCGTTGAACCGGCATTGTGGGCATTGGCCAGCGCGGACGGCGTCATGTCGGCCTTCGTCAGCCAGGGCGGCGATCTGACTCGCTGGCGTCCAGGCCCCCTGGCGCTTCTGGCCGAGAGCGAACTGCAAGGATCAAAAGACTCGCCGGAGTTGGTGCAGGCCGCGCGCGCAGCGCTGGCCCTGCGGGAAAAATATCCTTCCGCAAAAGACTACGCCGCGCTCGCCGCCGAAGCCGCCAAAGACGTTGGGGTTTGGGCGCTGGCGCTGGTATGCCTCTACGGTCTGCTCCCCGATCCTCAACCACTGGTAGCCGCGCTGTTGGATCAAGCCCAAGCCGAATCGGATGAATTACTGGCCGAGCTTGTGGCGCGGATGTGGGCCGCCAACGAATCGCCGGCGGCGCTGGCCGACATTGCGCCGCCGGCGACTGCCTTTCTGGCCGTCAACTTGAAAATTGCGATTGCGAAATTTTTCTTGGCGCGCGGCCTCACGGCCCCGGCGCAGGCCGTCGCCGGCGCAAACGCCGCCGACCCCGTCGAGCCGCTGGAAGAGACTCGCGATTTTCGCGCCCTGGCCGGACGCCTGGACTCGATCACGTTGGCGGAAATTGGCGGGCGCGACTCGACTCACGCCGCGCTCGGACAAGCCATCGAAGCGGCGCAATCGCTCACCGCCGATTTGGCGCTGCGGCTCGGTCACCTCACGCTGGCGAAGGGCGATCCGGTATCGGCGCTGGCCGCGTTTCGCGAGGCGAAGGCGCTCCGCCCTCATACGCAAATTGAATCGTTGATAGCCGAAGCGCGGTTGGCGTGCGGCGACGAAAGCGGAGCCAGCGTGGAATTGAGCAACGTCGGGGTTGCGGCAGGCGACCCGCGCGCACAACTGGCGGCGGCGCGCGTGAATCACAAACTTGGAAGGGCCGAGCAGGCCCACGCCGCCGCGACAATGGCGGCCGGATCGAGTGAGGCCGATGTGGCCGCCTCCGCCGCCGACCTGCTCCTGCAATTGGGCCAGCGCGACGAAGCGGCTTCCGTTTTGGCGC
>CAYYCF010000501.1:0-1553 GCA_964470235.1 uncultured Anaerolineales bacterium
ACCCGCACGCCGCAGGCATTGTAAATTGCATTGGTGATCGCCGGAGTGGTCGGGATGCTGGCGATCTCGCCCACGCCTTTCGCGCCATACGGGCCGTCGGCCGTTTCGTCTTCGACGATGAATGAAATGATCTCCGGCGCGAGCTTGATACTGGGCATCTTGTAACGCGCCAACGTGTCGGTGAACACATGGCCATCCTTCACGACGAACTCTTCGGTCAGGGCATTGCCCAAACCCATCACCATGCCGCCTTCGATTTGACCTTGCAAAGCCAACGGGTTGATAGCGCGGCCGATGTCGTGCGCGGCGATCATCCGCAGGACGTGAACTTCGCCCGTCTGTGTGTCCACTTCCACTTCGGCGGCTTGGGCGGCGAAAGAAAAGCCGAAGTGCATGTCGCCGCCCGTCCCCAGCGGCTGAGTCTTCGGCGCCCAGTATTCGTACAGCGCTTTCGGATCGCGGCCCTCATTCTTCATCATCACCGCCGCCTCGCCGATGGGAACCGTGTGGCCGTTGACCCGCGCCAGCCCTTCTTCAAATCGAATGGAATCGGGCGACACGTCGTATTTTTCTGCCAGCATGGACGTCATCGCTTCGCGCAGGGTCTTGGCCGCGAGCCGCGCGGCGTTGCCCGTCACGTAGGTCTGCCGCGAGGCGGTCGTCGGCCCGGCATCGGGAGTCAAGTCCGTATCCGATAAAAGCACGCGCACCCGCTCGTAGGGCAATCCCAATTCTTCCGCCGCGCACATCGCTATTACGGTCGGGAGTCCCTGCCCGATCTCCGCCGCGCTGGTGCGAACTTCCGCGCTGCCATCGGCATACACCTCCACCTCCGCCGCCGACTTGTCGGGCGCGCCGCCTCCCAAACCCGTATTCTTGTAGCCGACGGCGATTCCCCAAGCGCGTTTTTTATGAGGGGAACTCAAGGAAATGTGGGAAATGAAGGAACTCCTTTGAGTTCCTTGAGTTCCCTCATTTCCTTCACTTCCTTCCAGCTCCTTTATCTTCCCGGCCACTTTATCAATACACTCCCGCAAGCCCACGCTCTCATTCAGCCGTTGCCCGGTATTCGTCACACTGCCCACGCGCAAAGCATTCTTGCGCCGAAGCTCGACCGGATCGATCTTGAGCGCTTCGGCCAGCATGTCCATCATCGTCTCGACGGCAAAGGCCGACTGCGTGACGCCAAATCCACGAAATGCGCCGCTCGGCGGATTGTTGGTGTACATCGCGTAGCAATCGGCTTTGACGTGCGGCGACTCATATGGCCCGGCAGAATGTGTTGTGGCGCGGGTCATCACCTTTTCGCCCAACGAGGCATACGCGCCGGAGTCGCCGTACAGTTCCGTTTCCACTGCGGTGAGCGTGCCGTCTTTCTTCGCGCCGATCTTGACCCGTATGACTGTCGCATGTCGTTTGGGATGAAAGAGCATTGACTCGTGGCGGTCGTATAGCATTTTGACCGGGCGGCCGGTGGCCTTTGCCAACATCGCCACGTGAATCTGCCCGGCGATATCTTCCTTTCCGCCGAACCCGCCGCCGATCAGACAGCC
>CAYYCF010000502.1:0-1551 GCA_964470235.1 uncultured Anaerolineales bacterium
GCGATTGATTTAGAAATGAAATTGACGAGACCACCCAATACTCTGCGCATTATTGCCCTCGAATGAGAAAGCGCCAGAACTTCTGCGCATCCCGCCAGCGCGGCCAGAACGCCGGAACTTTCCGGCGGTACTCTCGATACCCTTCGCCGAACCGTTCGATCAACTCCGGCTCTTCAACCAACCGCAGCCAGATCGTCAGTCCGATGGGCATGAACAGGCCGAAGAAAATGGAGAAGGCCGTCCCCCGCCACAACCCGAGCGCCATGCCGGTGCGGATTGCGCCCGAATACGCCGGATGGCGCAGGACGCTGTAAATGGACGAGTTCACCAGGCGGCCCTCTTGCGGGAAATAAACGTACAGCATCGCGAGATTGTCCGTGCCGAACACCAAGTACGCCCGCACGTAAAGCAGCACGCCGGTGACGAGCAGATACAGCCCGATCATGGATACGATAGGGGTCGCGCCGTTCAACGGCAAGCGCATGCCTGGCAGATACGCCGTGTGAAAAATCGCCGCAAACATGATCGGCAATCCCGGCAGTATGAAATGCAGGAAGGCGTTGCGATAACAGCGGTCGCCGTACTTCTCTCGATAGCCGCGCCGCCGCCAAAAGAACTGCGCCGATACCGCGAAGCCAAGTATCACGCCCGCGATCTGCCCCAGGCCAGTCCACTGCGGCCAAAGCGCATCCACGATCGCCATCCCTGCGGTCGCGAGGGCAAAACATGACAGCGCGATCAACAGCGCGGAGAGGCGGCGTGAGCGTTGACGCAGTTCGGGAACGTGCGCCAGGATCGGCGTTTCAGTGTCCATCGTTTCACTCCCTCAGCGTAACTGCTCAGGTAGGTCGTCGATTTACCGCAGAGAACGCGGAGTTCGCAGAGATTTTCTCATAATTTCTCCGCGATCTCGGCGGACTCGGCGGTGAAATCACAGCAGGCCGAGTAGTTAGCCATTTTCTCCAATCGCCGCCACCGACGGGAACTTGCTCATATCGGTGTGCGGCAGAAACAGCGCCGAGGTGAAAGCGTCATAAAAAGTATTGTCCGCCGAAAGTTCAATGTAAGTCATCTTTTGGGCAGTAGCTTTGATCTGCGCCCGCGCCTGGCGCGAGAGCAGCGCCATGTACGCGCCCATCACCGACGTGTTGCCGAGGAAGTTGAATCGATCCCAGGCCATGTCGGGCAAGAGTCCGATCTGCACCGCCTTCTCGACGTTGATGTACTTGCCGAAGGCGCCGCCGATGAGCAGACGCTCCACGTCGGCCAAATCCACGCCGACGCTTTGGGCCAGCACGGTGAACCCGGCGTAGATGGCGGCTTTGGCGCGCAGGAGGTTGTCAATATCCACTTTGGTGATCACAATGTCTTTGCCCGTCCCCGACTCGCGCGCCCGGGCCACCACGTATTCCGCGCCGTGTTCGCCCTCGCGCACACGCGGCGTGGGGGCGGACGCCAGGCCCGCCCCAACATTGAATTTTCCGCCTTTGTCCACTACGCCGGTGATGAACAACTCGGCCACCAGCGAGATCAACCCCGACCCGCAAATGC
>CAYYCF010000503.1:0-1543 GCA_964470235.1 uncultured Anaerolineales bacterium
CGCTCCGACGGCCTGTGGGGCGTCTACCGTTTCAAGCGTGGTTTCGGCGGAGAATTGATTCGCGCGCCGGAAGCGGTGGATCGGGTGTATTCGCCGTTTCTCTATCGCCTCTATCTCGCCTACTTGAGCCGACGGCGGACGAAGGACCGCTTCGCGTGACGGAAGTCGCGCTTTTGGTATAGAATACGGCCAACGCACACTACTGGAAAGGAGGCCGCCTATGCTCGTCAATGCTCCATTGGAAAGCCGCATGGCTGAACTGGAAGACCTGTTCGCCGAATTTCTGCGCGCTCAGGCCCGCGCGCAGGCGCAAGTCGAACAGACTTCGCGCGAGATGCGCGAATTCAAGGCTGAAATGCGCGAATTCAAGGTTGAAATGCGCGCGTTCAAGAACGAATCCAACAAACGCTGGGGCGAGCTCGCTCAACGGCTCGGCACACTGGCCGAAGACCTCGTCGCGCCCAGTGTTCCCCGCATTCTGCGCCAAACCATCAACTGCGCCGAAGAACCCGACTCGGCAGTTCGCGTGCGCCGCCGCCACAGCACTGACCGCTCGCGGCGGCACGAATTCGACGTGGTCGCCGTCTGCGGCGATTTCGTCCTAATCAACGAAACCAAATCGCGCCTCGCCGCCGACGACGTGGACGACTTCACCTCCCTCCTGCAACAAGCCCGCGCTTTCTTCCCCGAACATGCCGACAAGAAAATCATCGGCGCGCTCGCCTCGCTGACCGTTGACGAAAGCGTCGTCCGCCACGGCGAAAAGGCCGGACTGCTGATGTTAGGTTTGGGCGAAGAGTTGATGGACTTGCTAAATTCTCCGGGCTTCAAGCCGCGCCAGTTCTAATCCGATTTTGCTCTCTGCCCATCTCATCGTCAACCCGCAACAGTGGGACACCGCCCTGGCCTCCCTCCCCTCCGCCCATCTCCTCCAATCCTGGCAGTGGGGCGAATTCAAATCGCGCTACGGCTGGTCTGCCCGCCGCTTATTGTGGCTCGCAGACCTGACAGGTCTCTTAAGACCTGTCAGGTCTAATGATGGACCCCTCGCAGCCGCCCAAGTCCTCAAACGCACCCTCGGCCCGTTCTCCATTCTTTACGTTCCCAAAGGTCCCTGTCTCGACTGGACTGATACTGATCTCGTCGCGCGAATCCTTTCCGATCTAGAATCCCTCGCCCGCCGCGAACGCGCCATCTTCATCAAAATTGACCCTGACATCATCCTGAACCACTCCCACACCTGCACACTGAGCGAAGTCGAAGTGCCCGCACCCCCACACAACTGGCTTCGATCCTCCACCCAAATCCAATTCCGCAACACCGTGCATCTTGACCTCGCCAAATCCGAAGACGAACTCCTCACGGCCATGAAGCAGAAAACCCGCTACAACATCCGGCTGGCCGAACGCAAAGGCGTGATCGTCCGCGCCCCGCCCCCCGCCGACGCGCCGCTCGATCTGCTTTATCGCCTGTACGCCGAAACGTCCGCGCGCGACGGCTTCGTGATTCGCCACGCCGATTACTACCGCGACGCCTGGGGCAG
>CAYYCF010000504.1:0-1529 GCA_964470235.1 uncultured Anaerolineales bacterium
GGCAGTTCACCGGGCGTCTCAGGGCCACGATAGAGGAAGGGCGGCCGGTTAACATCGTCGTAACCGACGTAGGGATTGTCGCCGTAAGGCCGACCGTAGCCCGTGTCACGGGACAGCACTGGGCCGTCAGCGTGCGCCGATTTGAAATCTGCCCACGAGATGATAGAAGCCGGGCGGAAGACGAGTTGCGTGCCGGTCAATTCGCCGGCGATGGCCTGGCCGGTGGCTTGTTGCCACCACGTTTCCGTTTGGCGGTCGTACATGATCAAGTTGCTGTATCGCAATCGCCCGGTCGTGCCGAAGTCAAACGTTTGATCGTTGACGGTGCGCTCGAAGGCGATGGCGGTGTTGCACAACGGGCAGAATGTGATCATTACCGGCACATCGCCTACCGTGTCGTTGACAATCTCGTGCCACATGAAGATTTGGATCGGGTAAGCGCGCGCGTCGTCGCCGACCTGAAGGAATATCACCGGCTCGACGGGCTTGAGCCAGGCGTCCGCCTCTTCGACGGTCACGAACTTGGGATGATCAATAGCCGGGATGCCGTCTTTGGGCGGCCCGCCGGAGAGGATGTCGCTATAGGGGACAGAGTGTTTGCTGAAATCTGTTTTGAACTCAAACGTTGCGCCGGGAGGCGGCGACTCGTCGGGCAAAAGTGTTGGCGTAGCGTTCGGCAGAGATTCCTGCGCCGGAATCGAGTTCGGTCCGGGTGGAACGTCCCGGGTGGGAGCCGGCGGCGGCGCGGTGGCGGCCCCGGCGCAGGCCGAGAGCAGAAAAGTGAAGAGGATCGATCCGACAATCGAACGCGTGGCGGTGTTCATTGGGGCCTCTTCTGAATATCATTTGGGCTCACGAATATAGACGCGGCGGCGGGCCGGTTTCTTACCTCTGTCCGGGTAAGGTTTTCGCCTCTCGGCGCGTCCATAGAAGTATGCGACTCATTCATCGTCTGATTCTCCTGCGCGATAGCATTCCCCCGGACTTTGTTCTAAACCTTGGCCCCGAGCCGGATGGAGCGATGACTTTGGAGGCGGTGGCGGCGGATTTGCATCGCATCGTCAACGCGCTGAAGGCCGAAGCCTTCGACGCCGAACGGGGCCGGGTAGACTACGCCCATTTACGCCTCAGCCCGACTTATGCCGAGTATTGCCGGTGCGCCCGCCGCCTGCGGTCGTTTGATCCGGCGGCGCTCGACACGCGCGAAGCGCAATTGGCCTTTTGGATCAATTTGTACAACGCCCTTATTGTGGATGCCGTGATCCAGTTTGAAGTGAAGCGTTCGGTCAACGAAGCGCCGGGATTCTTCTGGCGGGCGGCATACAACATCGGCGGCTTGCGCTACGGCGCGTTCGACATCGAATACGGCATCCTGCGCGCGAACGCTCCCCACCCGGCCATCCCCGGACCGCACTTCGGCGCGAATGATCCGCGCCGCCGCCACAGCCTTCAGCGGCTCGATCCGCGCATTCACTTCGCGCTGGTGTGCGCCGCGCGCGCTTGCCCGCCCATCGCCGTGTACGACGCGA
>CAYYCF010000505.1:0-1521 GCA_964470235.1 uncultured Anaerolineales bacterium
TCGCGGGCGCTGACCGCGAGTTGTTGCCAATTCCCGAATGACTCCGAAAGACCCCCTCCTCCTCGACGGCAATTCCCTCGCTATCGAAGACGTGATCGCCGTTGCGCGTGGATGGCGCCCAACGGCGCTGGCGCCGACGGCGCGCGAACGCATGGCGGCCAGCCGGGCCTACGTCGAGTCGCTCCTCGTGCCAAATGCGCCGCCCGTCTATGGCATCAACACCGGCTTCGGCGTTTTTGCCAATCGATCCGTTGCGCCCAGTGACGCGTTATTGCTATCGCGTAATTTGATTTTGAGCCACGCCGTCGGCGCGGGCGAGCCGCTGGCCGAAGAGATTGTGCGCGCTGCCATGCTCATTCGCGCCAACACGCTGGCCCTCGGCTACTCCGGCGCGCGCGTCGAAATCGTCGAGACGCTGCTCGCCATGCTCAACGCCGGAGTGCACCCGGTCATCCCCGAACAGGGGTCGCTCGGCTCGTCCGGCGATCTCGCGCCGCTTTCGCACTTGGCGTTGGTGTTGAGCCGCGACGACGCGGGCCTCGAGAACGAAAGCGGCGAAGCGTTTTACGGCGGCAAGCGAATGAGCGGCAAAGCGGCGATGCAAGCCGCCGGGATTCCACGCATCGCGTTGGGCGCAAAGGAAGGGCTGGCTCTCAACAACGGCGCGACGTTCTCCGCCGCCGTGGCCGCGCTGGCAATTGCCGACTCCGAAAGTCTGGCACGCCAGGCACAGATTGCGACGGCGATGGCGCTGGAGGCCTTGCTGGGCGCGTCATGCGCCTTTGACGAGCGATTGCACGCCGCGCGCAAGCAAAAGGGGCAGGCGACGGCCGCCGCCAATATTCGCGCCCTCATTGCCGGGAGTTCGTTGGTGGATTCGGACGGGCGCGTGCAGGACGCCTATTCCCTGCGATGCGCGCCGCAAATCATCGGCCCCGTGCTGGACACGCTGGCGTTTGTACGCGGCTTGATCGAAAACGAGATCAATGCCGCTACAGACAATCCGTTGATCTTTGAGGCAAATCCCAAATCCCAGATCCCAAATCCCAATTTCCAATTCACTGCTCGGTCGGGTGGAAATTTTCACGGCGAAGTGGTGGGGCTGGCGATGGATTATCTGGGCATTGCGATGGCCGAAGTGGGCGCGCTGGCCGAGCGACAGATTGACCGCATGGTGAACGACAAATACTCGTGCGGCCTGCCGCCGATGCTGGTGCGGGATGCCGAAGCCGCCGGGCTGAATTCCGGCTTGATGATGCCGCACTATACGGCGGTGGCTCTCGTTTTGGAAAATCAAACATTGGCGCACCCCGACAGCGCGCACTCCTTGCCCACGTCGGCCGGGCAGGAGGATCACAACGCCAACGCGTTCACGGCGGCGCGGCACGCGCGGCAGATCATCCGCAATGTGGCTCACGTTTTGGCGATTGAATTCTTCGCCGTTGCGCAGGCCCTTGATCTGCGTGTGGCCTTGAAGCCTGGCTTGACCCTCTCTCCGTCGTCCGCCGCCGCGCTCGCCCG
>CAYYCF010000506.1:0-1520 GCA_964470235.1 uncultured Anaerolineales bacterium
GTTTTGTCGAAACGATACTCTGAAGGAAGGGAGGCCGCCAACTCCACCCACTCGTGATCCAACAACGGAACACGCGCCTCCAGCGACGCCGCCATGCTCGCCCGATCCACTTTGGTGAGGATGTCGTCGTGCAGATACGTCTTGATGTCCACGTACTGCATCCGTGAGAGGGGATCCAAATCGTCGCGCCAGTGTTGGCGCAAATACCAGTAGTCGTCGTAGTCTTTGAAGTCACGCGCCAGATCAGGCAGAAGCTTGGCCTTTTGAAACGCCTTGATCGGGCTGATGAGCGCGCCGAAACGATCCACGCCCGCTTTGCCGCGCGCATCGAGTTGACCGACATTGATGAGCGCCAGCATCTTTGGCAATCCGGCCAACGGCCTCATGACGCCCATGATGAAGTCGTCAAACACAAACTTGCGGAGCGCGGCGCTGCCGCGATCCTGTTTAGTAAGTTCGAGCCAAGATCGGTATTTGAAATAACCGGCCAGAGTCTCGTCGCCGCCGTCTCCAGCCAGCGCCACTTTGACGTGCTCGGCGGCGAGTTGCGACACGGCATAAGTAGGCAGCACCGAACTGTCGGCGAACGGCTCATCGTATAAAGCAATGGTCTTCGCTAGCGCATCGGCAAAATCGCTTTGAGAAACAATTCTTGTCCGGTGCTCTGTGTGGAAAGCGTCAGCCACAATCTGCGCGAACGACAATTCCGAATGTTCTTCAACATCGAAACCAATCGAAAACGTCTGCAATTTGGGATTTGGGGGTTGGGATGGTTCGACTTCGCTCACCACAGGTTTGGGATTTGCGCTCGCAGCGCCCGCCGTCACCGCACTTGAGTCCAGCCCGCCGGAGAGCAACACGCCCACCGGCACATCGGCAATCAAATGCGCCTGCACGGTCTCGCGCAGTTTTTCGCGCACGGCGTCGGCGGCATCCGCGCGGGAGAGGGTAGAGTTACCCCAATGGGTCACATCCCAGTATTGTTTTATTTGTAGTGGTGAGCTTTCCAGCTCGCCGAATGGGCGGACTGGAAAGTCCGCCCCACCGTTCACGCGGAAAGTCAAATAATACGCCGGAGGCAGTTTGCGAATATATTTGTAAACGGTTTTCGGCGTGGGCGTATAAAGATAAGTGAAGTAATCCCAGATTGCGGAGTGATCGAGATCGGTTTTGAGGCGGGGAAGCGTGAGCAACGCTTTTATTTCTGAAGCAAACGCGAATCGCTCGCCGTCCCAATAATAGTGCAGGGGCTTGATGCCCAGCCGGTCGCGCGCCGCAAAGAGGGTGTGATCTCGCTCGTCCCACAGCGCAAAGGCGAACATGCCGCGCAAGCGTGATAACACGCCCACACCCCATTCCTCATAGCCGTGTATGACGACTTCAGTGTCTGAGGTGGATCGAAATTCATGCCCGGCGCGAGCGAGTTCTTTGCGTAAATTGGGGTAATTGTAAATTTCGCCGTTGAAGACGATCCACAACCGTCCGTCCTCGTTCGTCATCGGCTGGTGGCCGGTGGGCGA
>CAYYCF010000507.1:0-1513 GCA_964470235.1 uncultured Anaerolineales bacterium
ACCCACAACTTGGGAAACTCTGCGCGCTCGACGGCTTGCGCTTCGCCCAACGGCAACGTGTCCCCCGCTTTCAAAATACGTTTCACTGTGCGGAGCGCGGCGAGATCGCTGTCGGCCAGCGACTCGGCAATTAGCATTGCGCTTTTCAACGCCTCGTCGGGCGGGGTCAGGTGTGTCACGATTCCTAAACGGTGCGCTTCGGGTGCAGTGATCACGCGGCCAAAGGCCATGAGGTCAAGCGCCCGGGCGTAACCGACGATTCGAGTCAACCGCGCCGCGCCGCCCCACCCGGTGGTCAGCGCCAGCCGGATCTGCACAAAACCAAAATCGGAATCTTCGGCGGCCACGCGCCAATCACAGGCCAACGCCACTTCACAGCCGCCTCCGCGCGCCGGGCCTTCCATTGCGGCGATAGTGATGCAGGGCAAGTCGGCCAAACGATTGAGCGCGTCGCCCATCACGGTAATCATGCGCTCCGCTTCCGATGGATCGGTCAGCGTGTGCAGTTCGGCAATGTCGCCGCCGGAGATGAAAGCTTTGCCACTGCCCGTCACGATGAGAGCGCGAAGCGCCGGGGTGTCGTAGGCTTTTTCAATCGTCTCCGCAAAATCAAACATCGCCGCCACGTTCAATGCGTTTCGCACTTTCGGGCGGTTGACGGTGAGGACGGCGATATTGTTCTGAATTTCAAAGGTGATCGTTGGCATGCAGATGAGTTTACCATTAAGAAAAGTAGGCAGATAGACAGGGAAAACAAGAGGGCAAGTATACAAGTAGACAAGTAGGCGGTTGTCAAACACTAATCCCCATGCTAGAATTCAAAACACGTCTGGGGAAGTTGCCCTTACATGGAAGTTCGCAGTGGCGGCTGCCGGTTGAGCCGCCGTTTTGTTTGAATATGGATATAGAAACTCAATGCAGCGTTTTGGACCCGTGATCATCATCGTCGCCGTTGTGCTGGTCGTTGCCATCGGCGGCGCCATTTATTTTCTGCTCGCGCCCGCCAAAACCTCGGTTGAAGTTCGCCCGCTGACGGCGCAATCCAACGTGGTCTCGTTGGCCGAACTGAATCTAAGCGTTCAGCCCGCGATAGTGCCGGCCGATTTCAAAGTCGGCTTGGGCAGTGTGACTGCCGATCAATTTTTACAGCAGGCCGATCCGGCTCTCGCCGCTGCCCGGGCGAACCTGCCTGCCTATTTGACTCCGGCCTCCTCCATTTTCACCCTGACCACCGAAGGCACTCTCCCGCCCGAAGTGACGCTGGCGATCAAGATTAACGGCGCGGCGGAATCGCTCGACTTGTATGCCTGGGATGGCGAGAATTGGAGTTTCCTTCCGAGCCGCCGCAACGGCGACCGGATGATCGCAACCACGGACAATTTCCCGCGCGCCGTCGCCGCCTTTCAAGCTGCTAATGCCGTTCCAGTCACTTCGACGACATTGGAAGTGGGCGAGACCCTCGGCGACATCGGTTCGGCGCTTAACGTAGTTGAAGTGAGCGGCCCCACTCTGC
>CAYYCF010000508.1:0-1506 GCA_964470235.1 uncultured Anaerolineales bacterium
TCGTACGGCGCGGCCGGGGTTTCGCGCAGAACGGAGAGCGGCACTTCGGCCAGCACGAATTTGGCGGCCACGCGCTCGGCGGTGGTTTCTGCGCCCACGCCGGCCAGCCGGTCGCCGCTCTTTTCCTCGTTGGCTTTGCCCATAAGCAGGCGGATGTCGGGGAATTCGTAAGTTTTGCCGTGAAGTTTTGTTCGGAGGAGCATAACGTGATACCTATTTGTTATTCGAACGAAGAAACTTGAGAAAATCTCGCGGCCATACGATTTGTACGCCGTGATAGTATTTTATTGACAGTAAATGGCGATCAAGTGAAACCAGATAATCGGCTTGCCCTTCCATCGCGGTAGCCAGAAAAACATCGTCATCCGGATCTTCGGCTACAGCGCTCACGACGTATGTGTTGTCGGTAACCAATGCCAGTCGGTGAATGGCTTCCAGAAATTCAAGCGCGATTGACTCCGGCACATTTTTCGCAAGCAGAGTTTCAGTCAATTCAACGAGAGTTGGATCCGAGACAATCAGTTGGAAATCTTGATTCTCACGCCACAGCCGCAGAATTTCTGCGGATGCCCCACGCTTGGAGCGAAAGCCGGAAACGACAACACTTGTATCAATCACCGCGCCGAGTAAATCAGGTTGTCGTTCATTGTACATTTCGGATCAGGCGTTTTCGTTTCGGTGGACGCTCGCCCTGCAATGCCTTGCGGAGAGCAGCGGCGGCGGCATCATATTGCACCCAGGCTCTGTCAGGGTCCAGCGGCAATGCCTCTTGCGCGACATTGGCTTTTGATAGGCGCACAAGCGCTTCGGCTTGGACACGCAGACGTGCTCGCCCCCCTTTTTCAATCAAAATCTTCTGCCCCAACTGGCGAAGCGTCAAAGATTGCCCTTCGTTCAAACCAAGGGATTTACGAAACTTTTCGGGGATAACAATCTTGCCGTCTCCCGAAATTGTGACCGAGACTGTCGGCGTTACCATAGGCAAGTCCTTTGCGAGAGAATCGGTACCTCTTCCTCAATGATAAAAGATCAACGTCTTCACGCTCAACGGCACCACCCGCCCGTCCATCAGCGGCGTGCCAACGTCAATGTAATCGCCTTCTTGCAGTCCCACTTGATCGATGACCAACAGCGGGCGATCCGGCGCCATCGCCTTCACCGTCTGGCCGAGCGCCTGAGCGTAATCGCGCTCGATGATGGCGACCAGCGGGCGGGCGGCGGGCAATGTTTTGGAAAATTCGGCCAGGCCGCTGGCAATCTGCAAGAGCAAAGTATAGTCGAGAGTTCGATCTAACTCAAGCGCTATGGCAAAGTTGTCCGAGGCCGGATTCACGTCCCAGCGGCGCACGGCGTCGGCGATGGCGTCGGCGATTTGAGCCGGGGTGTAGGGGCGACTTTCACGGTCACCCTGGGCGGGGGCGTAGGGGCGACCCTCGCGGTCGCCCTGGGCAGGGGCGTAGGGGCGACCCTCGCGGTCGCCCTGGGCAGGGGCGTAGGGGCGACCCT
>CAYYCF010000509.1:0-1502 GCA_964470235.1 uncultured Anaerolineales bacterium
GCGCCCGCCAGCGCCGCCCAGCGCCAGCCCCGCTTTTCCAGCCACACGTCGGCGGCATAAGCCGAGAGCACGAGATAGAGCGCCGCCGGAATGTCCACGTAGCCGAACGGCGACCAGTTGACGAACAGCGGCGTGGCGGCAAGCGTCACCGCCGCCGCCCACCCGGCTCGGCGGTTGCCCCACCGCGCCGCCAGCGCAAACGTCGCCGGCAGAGTCAGGAGCGCAAACAGCACCGGCGTGAGTTTGGCAAGCTGATCAAAGATTGCGCCGCCAGCAAAGAACGTGAGCGCGTAAGCCAGCGACATGAGCATCGGGTAGCCGCGTGTGTTGGAGCGCAAAGCTTCATCGAGCCAGATGCGCTTGGCGAAAAAAGCGTAGCGAATGATCTCGTCTTCGCCGATGAAAGGGTAGTAAGTGGCAAAGGCGAGAATGACGAAGAAGACGCCGGTCAGACTCAGGATTGTCCAATGACGAAGTGAGCCGGATCGCAAAGACTGCCAAACGTCGCCGGGGCGGGGCAACTTTGAGAGACGGACGCTTCGGAGCAAGGGGAAGCCGCCAACGGCAGTGGCGGCGGCCACTAATCCCCAGACCGTGATCGCGTTGAGCCACTGCCCCGGCAGGAGTCCGATGATCGCCATTGCCAACGTCATCGCGCCGATGCTCAAGCCGTAAGCCAGCGGCCAGCGAATCGATTCAAGTTCAGGCTCGCCGCGCAGAAACGGCCACAGCCAGAAAGACGCGGCGAGGAGCGCGACGAGACCGATGAGCCAGCCAATCAAGGTTTAGAACTTGAGAATGGCCGGCCGCCGCATGGCGCGCTCAATCGCCGGGCGCGTCGCTTCGAGTTCAGTCAACACCGCGTCGTGTTGAATCAGAATCGCCAACAAGTCGGCCCCGGCGCACACGGTTGCCAGCGACGCGCCCGCCGGATATTGATACCCGGCGGCCAGCGGATCATGGTGGGCCACGTCGTAGCCGTCTTCGCGCAACAGCTTGACGATCTCAATCGCCGGGCTTTCGCGGGTGTCTTCGGTGTTGGCTTTGTAGGCCGCGCCGATGGCGACGATCTTCGGGCCGGCGAGGCCGCGCACGGCTTGGCGAATCTTGCCGGCCACTTTGCCCGGCATCTCGTCGTTGATCAGGCGCGAGGTAAAAATGAGGCGCGAGTTCTCGGGGTCAACTTCCTTGATAAACCAGGGGTCGAGCGGGATGCAGTGGCCGCCGACGCCGATGCCGGGTTTGAGGATTTTGACTCGCGGGTGTTTGTTGGCCAGTTCAATGGCTTCCAGGGGATCGATGTCCAAATTCTCGGCCACCGCCGCGAACTCGTTGGCCAGGGCAATGTTCACATCCCGGTAAGTATTTTCCATGAGCTTGCAAAGTTCGGCGGTCACATCGTCAGTCTGGTACAAGTTGCCTTTGACGAAGGTGGCATACACGGCTGTCGCCAGGTCGCGCGCTTTTTGATCCGCGGCGCCGATGATGCGGTCGTTGTGGAC
>CAYYCF010000510.1:0-1502 GCA_964470235.1 uncultured Anaerolineales bacterium
CGCACCAACCGCGCCATGCCGAAGTCGGTCAGTTTCGGCGTCCCGTCTTCGGCGATGAGCACGTTTTCCGGTTTGATGTCGCGGTGAACCACGTTGAGGTGGTGCGCCCGCGTCAGCGCGTCGCTCAATTCGAGAGCAATGGCGCGGGCGCGGTCAATCGGCAGCAACCCCGCCTTGAGCAGTTCGTGCAGACTGCCGCCGGGGACGTATTCCATCACGATCACGTACTGCTCGTCGTGCTGGAAGGCGTCAATGAATTCGACGATGTTGGGGTGGCGCAGTTGGCGCAGGGCTTCGCCTTCGCGCCGGAAGCGTTCCAGCATTTCAGGGTCGAAAGCGAGATCGCGGGCGATGACTTTGACGGCAACTTCTTTTCCGGTCTGAGAATCAGTCGCCCGGTGTACAACGCCCATCGCGCCACTGCCGATGCGGGCGGTGAGGGTGTAGCGGTTTTGAAGAATTTGGTTGAGCATAGCCTACTCCGGTTTCTTCAACGTGCGGCGCGTTTCGTCGTCGTCCTCTTCCGGTTTCACATTGGTGCGCCGCGACTCTTCTTCGTCTTGCGGCGCATCCGGCGGCGGCTCGGGCAGGGTCTCTTTCAATTTCGTGCGGCGGGCCTTGTCTTCCGCTTGATCCGTTTCCGGCAGCAGGGCATCAACTTCAAACTGAGCCAGCGCGCTCGGATCGAATTGGGTGGCGCGCAAATCTTCGGCGGCGACCGGCGCGCCGTGAAAGACGAGTTCCACTTCGCCCAGTTTGATGCGCGCGCCGCCGGCCAGCCGCACGGGCGCGGTTACTTGTCCGTCATTGGCAAACGTGCCGTGCCGCGACCCGGCGTCCTCGATGAAGGCCGCGCCTTCGCTCTGCCACACTCGCGCGTGCTCGCGCGAAAGGTGCAGCGCGCCCGTCGGGTCGGCCAAATGGATGGGCGCGCTGGTCATGCGGCCAATGACCTGCCGCTCATTCGTCACGGCGAAAACTTTGCCGCGATCCGGCCCGTTGAGCACTTCGAGGCGCGCGCCCGTCGGCTTGGGCGGCGCGGCCGGAGTTCTGCGCGCGATCACAAATACGACCGCCGCAACGGCCAATAGAATTACGGCGGCCAGCCCGATGATCCATACGGGCGTTACGGCGCGCGGCACGCTGAAGCCGATTTCGACAGTGGACGTGAGTCCGCCCGCGTCCGTGACGGTGACGGCCAATACGTGAGTCCCGCCGGAATAATCTGCCGGATCGAGCGCGAAACGGTACGGCGCTTCGCTCAACGTCGCCGCCGTCTTGCCGTCTACGGCGACGATCACTTCTCTTACCCCGTTCTGCGATATGATCTTCGGCGTCAGCGAAAGCGGCGACTGGATGGCTTGCCCTTCCTGTAAGTTGAGTGAAACGTCCGGCGGCAGCGGCGCAACTTCAAATGACACCGCCGTCGTTCCGGTCGTGTCGGTTTCGTCGGCGGCTTCGACGGTGAGTTCGTGCGCGCCGGGGCGAAGAGTCAACGGGTC